>DASUWA010000002.1 GCA_036378675.1 Acidimicrobiales bacterium | reverse complement strand
CCCACCGGCACCGGCCGGACCAGATGGGCGATGCGATGGAAGCCAGCGCTCAACGCCTTCGCCATCACATTCGCCGACCGATTCCCCGACGCAGAGACCTACTAACAGGAACGCCGGAAACACCGTTTACGAGATAGACCCGACGTCGCCTGGGCGCTCGTCCCCCGAGAACGTGTACAGGGGATGGCCAGCGGCGGTGAGCTGCATGGCTCCATCGGCTTGATGCAAAACGCCGAGGGGCGCGTTGATCCCACTGACGATGGTCGGTGCTCGGGTGATCAGTAGCGGCGGCCAGTCCTGTAAACACCATGCTGCGGTGCACGCGGTGCTGGTTGGCGTGTCGTCCCTGTAGGTATAGAGCGTCTGGCCGTCCGCGTCGGCGAGTAGTTGCCCGGCGGCGGTGGAAACTACCTGTACGGACTGGTGGGCACGCGGGGCTGTCGAACGGAACCCGACAGGTGAAAGAGGGAGAAAGTTGCCTGTGGGGTCGATCGCGAACCAAGTCTCCCCGACGGACTCCCCGCGGACGTCACCTGCTCGGCGGTCGGCGGCAAACCGGTACAGCGGGTAGCCGTTGAAGGTGACCTGGGGAGCGCCGTCTGGGCGGGTGACGAGTCCGATGAGCGTTTTGCTGATCCCCGCGACAGTCGGAGTGTCTCCGTTGGCCAGTATCGGCGGCCAGTCGTGGGCGCAGTCGCCTGTGCACGTCGTCACGGATGGGTGCGTCTGATCAGGAAGGTAGATGTATGCGGTCAGACCGCTCGCGGTGACCACCATCTTTCCCGAAGAAGTGTTCAGGACTCGGAGTGTGAGATTGGCACGATGCTTGCTTGATCCGCCGTTCGTGGTGATCGCCGCGACGACACCTGCTGCGATGGCAACCACGATTGCGGCGGCGAAGGTCACGAGCCGCCGGGGATTCCGTGTCACGTTCATAGAGGGGTCGGGGATATCGAGACCGTAGTTTTAAGGTTCTAGTTATCGGGACCGCGGGAGTTGGCCGCTGGGCGGTTGGTTCGAGGGCCTGAGTTGGCCTAGCGTGCTTTCGTGTCCGTGACTCGGCGCTGGCCGAGATGGCCCTTCCTGCTGACTGCCCTGGCTGGCGCGTGGATCGGTCACTTCGTGGAGTACGTCCGTGTGGACGGTTTGGGTGCGGGCCTCGGGGAAATGACCAGCTCCGTCCATTCGTACTTCTTCCCAGCGGGGGCAGCGCTGATGGCGGTGGTGGTGGCGGTCCTATTCGTTGCCCGTCGGGCGTGGGTCTTTCTCGGTGACCGCCTGCGTGCCGCAAACGTCGGTCTCTGGCGGCGGCCCGGGGCCGTCCCGGTCCCTGTTAACCATCGCTCAACGCCGTCGGTCAGCCTTTTCCCTCTGTGGATGACCCTGACGTCGCTTCAGATCGGAACCTGGGTCTTCCAGGAGAACCTTGAGGCAGTGGGCAGCGGCCACCACGCCCCGTTGCTCGGAGTCCTGGGCGGCGGCCACTGGATGGCCCCTCTTGTTCAAGCCGAGTTAGCCCTCATCCTCGCAGTCGCCTACTGGGCGATCCAACGATGGTTCGAGGTCCGGCGGTCGCGGCTCGCGTTCGTCGAGCGCCTAGTAGTGCAGAAGTGGAGTCCTCGCTATGGGCTGCTACCCGCTTCGGCCCGGCCGACTGCCGTGCCATCCACTCCATTGGATCGTTGGGGAGCCCAGCGTTGGCAGCGCCCCCCTCCTCTAGTTCTGGTCTGTAACTGAGCGCTTAGGCGCCCCGATGGCCCCCGTGGCCTTGTTGTCGCCTTAATGACGCTTCATAAGTGGCGCGCTTCGTTTTCTGCAAACGCAGCCACCCACCACGTCACGACCAGTTCGCAAAGGAGAACAGTCCTATGAATCGTTTCTGGCGCGCTGTAGCGGCAGCCAGCGCGACGACGGTTGCGTGCTTTATGGGCGCGCCAGCCGCGTTTGCTCACGAGCAGCGCCAAGTTGGCGCCTACCAGCTCACCGTCGGGTGGGAACACGAACCCACTTACGTCGGTGACCAGAACGCAGTACAGCTCTTCGTCCACGACGGTCGAGGAAATCCGGTCGATGACCTCGGTTCTCCGGTCACACTTCAAGTGGAGGTCATCTTTGGCGGCCAGACCAGCTCACCGCTGGATCTGGGGGCCTCGTTCGACCCCGATACCGGGTTGGGCACCCACGGGGAGTTCGATGCCGCCATCGTGCCGACGGCGGCAGGCAATTACACCTTCCACTTTTTCGGAACGATCAACGGCCAGAAGGTGGACGAGCGCTTCACATCAAGCCCGAAAACCTTCAACGCTGTTGAAGATCCGACCAGCGTCCAGTTCCCTGCCAAGGTTCCCACCGTGCCAGAGCTGGCGACGCTTGCTAATCGCTTGTCGTCGCGGGTAGATCACGCAACGGCGGAGGCTGCGTCGGCGAAGAACAAAGCCAGCTCGGGACACACCCTGGGCCTGGTTGGCGTCATCCTCGGCGCCGTCGGATTGGCTGTGGGCGGGACAGCACTGGCCGTTTCACGGCAGCGAATCGGCTCTCGCAGGCCGTCGACTACCGACGTTACGACGATGGGCGGGTAGACACAGACATGGGACACCGGCGGCGCTCACCGCTGAGGCGGCTCTTGTTCGCCGTTTCTATGGGAGGTGTCACCGCTGCAGGAGTGCTCGCTGGGGCCGGTCCAGCGAGCGCTCACGCCCTGGCTGTCTCCTCAACGCCGCCCGCCGGGTCCACGCTCGCCGAGGCCCCGAAAACCGTCACTATCGTCTTCAGCGAGTCTCCGGACCCACGACTCTCGACGATCCAGGTCTTAGACACCACCGGGAGTTCGCACCAGATCGGGCGCAGCTCAGCCGTTCCGAGTGAGCCCAACACGTTGCAGGTCGAGGTCGAACCACTGGATCCGGGTGTGTACACCGTTAGTTGGAGGACCGTGTCTCGGGTGGACGGGCACCTCGCAACGGGCTCTTTCGCCTTCGGCGTGAAGGTCACACCGAGTGGACTTACCGCCTCTTCTGGTGTGGTACGGGCGCCTCCGGCGTCGACTTGGGCCGTCGCGGCCCGCTGGTGCTTCTACGTGGGAGTGATGGGATCGGTGGGTGTGGCGGTGATCGGATGGCTCGCCGGACCCGTACTCCCGCCGAGACGCCTGCGCTGGTTCTCGCTCGCCGGGTCGCTGCTAGCCGTCGGCGGCGTAGTGGCTCTGGAGGAGCAACAGCGCCGCTCGGATCACATCTCATTGGGGGGTCTGCTCGGATCATCGCTGGGCCATCAGGTCTTATGGCGGGGAATACCGTTGCTGGCTGGAGGAGCGGGTCTTGTGTGGATGGGGCTGCGGGCGAGCAGCCGCGCACCGCTCGCTGTCATCGGTAGCTCGGTTCTGGTCGCCATGTTCGGCGACGTCGAGGCGAGCCACGTTTCAGGGGAACGGTCATGGCGCTGGTTCCACGTCCTAACCCAGTGGGTGCATTTCGCGTCCGCAGGGGTCTGGCTGGGCGGCCTCGTGGTGTTGGTCGGAGTGATCACCACCCTCGAGTCCTCCGGCCGGCGGACCCTGGTCAGGCGCTTCTCGAATGTTGCCCTGGTGTCGATCATCGTCCTCGCCGCCAGCGGCGTGCTCCGTGGGCTCGACGAGATCCGGTCCTGGCACGGCCTGTTCGACACCAGCTTTGGAAAATGGGCAGTAGTCAAGGTCTCGTTGCTGATCGTCCTTGCCGGTTTTGGGTTTCTCCAACGAACCAGTGGCGCACCGTTGGCGGGGCAAGGATCGGTGCGCATCCTGCGCCGAATCGGGACGTCTGAACTGGCAGTGGCGGCAGTTGTTCTGGTAGCCGCGGGCTTCTTGCAGAGCCTGGCGCCTCCGAGCGCAACCAGCGCGCCGAAGGCTGCCAAGCCGATCGTCGTGTCCGGCAACGACTTCGCGACAACGGTGAGGGCGCGCCTGCAAATATCGCCGGGTACCCCGGGTTTCAACCGCTTCACGCTGGATGCACTTGACTACGACTCTCTACGGCCCGTGGCGGCGCAGCTCGTCAGCCTGACGTTCGCTCTTGCAGCCCGGCCCGACCTTGGGACCTCGACACTCAACCTGTCCCGCCAACCCGACGGCAGCTACGGCGCGGTCGCGCCGAACCTCTCAGTGGCGGGAACCTGGACCGTCACGGTCCTCATCCAACGACCGTCGCAATCTGCCGAGGTACCGCTCACGATCACGACGCGGGCCGTCCCGGTAAAGATCGACGTGTCCCGAAGCCTAGGGCTGCCGACCGTATACACAATCCATGTCACGACCACCGCGAGCGTGCAGGTGTATCTCGATCCGGGGAAACCCGGGTTCGACGAGTTCCACGTCACCGTCCTTTCCCCGAACGGAAACGAGATCCCCACGGGCGCACTCGAGGTTCACGCCGCAAAGAAGGGTCAGGTGGCCACACCCCTTACGGTGCGCCGGTTGGATCCGATCGGTCACTATGTCGCGGACCTTCCCGGAGCTACCAGCGGCAGTTACCAGTTCAGTGTTGATGCCACAACAGATCAGGGGTCACTCCATGCTGATATCGCGATTTCAGTCTCGTAAGCGAAGAACCTGGCCGGCGCGAGGCCGCGGGGTTGGGGCTGGAGTCTTCCTTCTCGTCTTGATGAGTTTGGCTGGCTGCAGCGGTGGAGGCTCGACCGTGACGACAACGCGACCGCATACCAACGCGCAGCTGGTCGTCGTTTCCCCCACCCCGAACCAGGTGACGGGACCGGATGTTCCGGTCCAGTTCCAGGTTGTCGGTGCGACCGTCTCGCCACCGCAGAAGAACCACCTCGCACCCAACGAGGGACACATCCACGTCACCTTGGACGGAAAGCTGGTCTCGATGGCGTACACGACGTCCACCCAGTTGGTCGGGCTGAACCCGGGTCCGCACACGCTGCAGGCTGAGTTTGTCGCCAACGACCACCTGCCATTCGCAGACCGGGTGATCTCGGTCGTGCTGTTCACGGTGAAGTCATGACGGCAGTGGCAATCGAACGCGGCCGGGCGACAGTCTCGGCGGCTTGGATAAGCATCGGTACGGTCGCCACCGGCCTCGCCATTCTCCTCGCCCGGCCTGCCATCGCGTCGACGGTCGGTTGGAGCGTGCCGGTGGTCGCGGGCTTGTTTGCGACCATTCTCGTGCTCGGGGTGGCGGCACCTGCGGGACACGAGAGGCGCGCACATCCGGCTTCGGTGACCTGGCAAGCGTCGGTATTCGCAGCCGGAGCGCTGGTGTTCGTGTTAGGCCGCTCGATCTCCTCCGGGCGCGGTCCGATGCCGGCGACAGCGGTGTTCGTCTCTCTCAACATCCTGGCGGCGATCGCCGAGGAGGCCCTCTTTCGCAGGGTCGCTTTCGACGCCCTGCTGCCCGCAGGTCCGATCGCGGCAATCGGCGGATCGGCATTCGTGTTCGGCCTCGCCCACGTCACCGTTTACGGCTGGTGGGCCTTCCCGATCGACTTAGCCGCCGGGGTCGTCTTCGGTTGGCAACGTTGGGCAAGCGGAAGCTGGGTGGTGCCTGCCGCAACCCATGCACTGGCCGACCTTCTGGCGGTGATCCAATGAAACGTCGGAGCAAGTTCCTATTCGCCGGCATAGCGGCGGCCTTCGCGATCGCCGGCTGCGGTAGCTCGCCAGCGCAAAGATCATCGCAATCCTCGCCCGTGGTGATCGGCGCTATCTACCCACTTTCAGGCCCTCAAGGAAGCGGTGGAGTCGCGGAAGAGCGTGGCGTTGCGCTCGCCGCGGACTACGTCAACCAACACGGCGGGGTCGACGGTCGCCCGGTCAAGCTCGATCTGATCGATGTTCCGACCGCCGAGTCGGTGCCCTCCGCAATGGCGACCCTGCAGCAGCACCAGGTTCGGATCGTCGTGGGGACCCACGGGAGCACGATGAGCGCCGAAGCAGCCCAACAGGCCGAGCAGAGGAACCAACTTGTCTGGGAGACGGGGGCAGTCGGCAACCTCGAAATGGGGAATGCTCCCCCGTTGTCGGGTTCCGCCGACGGGGGTAGCTACTCATCCGGCACGGATTCGGACTGGAGCCCTGGCAACACCAGCCCAACTCCGGTCGCAGGGATGGGCAAGTCGTTCTTCCGGATGTCGCCGCAGGGAGCGAGCCTTGGGCGGGCCGGCATCGACTTCGTCCTCAGCGATCTGGCCCCTCAGCTGCCCGGGCGACCGACCCCGCGAGTCGCGGTCGCCTACGTGCAGGACGTCTACGGACAGGCCGTCGCTCAAGGAGTAATCGACCAGATTCATGCCGATCACGTCGAGCTCGCGGGAGTCTTCCCGTATCCGGAGTACGAAACCGACTTTGCACGGATCGCAGACGCGATCAAGCGCTCAGGAGCGAACGTCCTCTACGCCTCTTCTTACCTAGCCGACGGCGAGGCCTTGCGAAGGGCGACGATCTCCCAGCACGTTCCCCTCGTCGCAAGCGTCGGTACCAGTTCGAGCTACTGCCTGCCGGAGTTTGGCGACGAGCTGCAAGCTTCCGCCGTCGGACTGTTTGCATCTGACAAGGCCGCCGCGTACAGCATCAACCCCAACGGCCTGCTTCCAGAAGGCCGCGCCACGCTGTCATGGGCACAGGCAGCGTGGGCACAGCACTACAACACCCCGATGGACGCGTATGCGACATCAGGCTTCGCGAACGCTTACGCGCTCTTCGCCCACGTTCTGCCCGCCGCTCACGGTTTCACACCACAAGCGGTTACGGAAGCAGCCACCCATATCAGGCTCGCTCCGGGGAGTCTCGCCGACGGATCCGGGATCGACTTCCCCGCCACGGGCGTTCAGAGAGGGGAGAACCAGGCCGCGGCGAGCGTCATCTGGGAGTGGGTCGCCCCCGGGAAAGAGGTCGTCGTTTGGCCGCCTGCGTTCGCAACCCAGCCAATCGAGATTCTTCCGATCCAAAGATGAGCAGATTCGACAAACCCTTAGTCGCAACTGCCAGCGGCTTTGCGGTCGCTCTCGCGTTCTATCTGGCGGCGGCATTAGTCACTGCCGGGCCTGAACGCCAACAGCTCCGGCCGTTGTACGAGGGCATCGGCCCCTCGGCACCTTACAGGTGGGTCAACCCGCCGCCGGCGTTCAGAGCCAACAACGTTTCGCCGGTCCCGGTGAGTGAGTCGTTCGACCTCACCAGTTCGGGGTCGCCGGAGGAAGCCGCGGGCAGCGGGGATGCCCAGCTCGCTATCACCCTGGCTGCTGGATCGATACCTCCATCCACGGGCCAGACGTCGGTATTGATATCGGTGACCCCCGTCGATCCCGCCAAGCTGGCTCCGCTCCCGCCGGGTCTCTATTCAGACGGGAACGCATATCTCGTAACAGCCGACTACGAGCCCGGGAAGGTCTCGATCCCCGCTGCAGCGCAACCCATGGACGCCGTCCTTCGCACGCCGGTCAGTTCGGTCGCGCTTCTAACATCCCCTGATGGCAGGAGCTGGACTCGAATTCCCGATCAGCACATCCCCAATCTGGCAGCCGTGGCGACGACCTTCACTCACTTCGGGTACATGGTCGCTGCGGCCAACGTTCCCGTCGTGTCGAAATCATCATCGTCCAACGCTGGCATCGTGCTGGTGGTCGGTCTGGGGATAGCGGCCGTACTCTTCCTGGCGGCCGCCTTGATCTGGCGCAGCGAACGCCGGCGACGGCCCGGATAGCGATCCTTGTGTGCGGGACTAGATCGCTGACCGGATAGCTCTTGGTTCATGACGAAAGGTGCGCGCCCCGTAACAGGCCAACGTCACGAGTAGAAGTTCGCATGCGGTCGCGATGAGTCCTGGCGTTGTCAGGCGCTCGGCCCTGAAAGCCTCCGGCCCAAAGGGCATACCAACGGTGCGAGAGAAAATGAACAGAACTACCACGGCGTTGTTCCCGAATGCTCCCAGCAACAGCAGCCTCGCGCCTGGACGTGTCAGGACCAGCACGGACCATATGGCTTGGGCGATGGACGCGAACACGAAAAAGAGGCCGTAGACGATCCACTCCCGAAAGTGCTCGGCGCATACTGAGATATGGATGGCGCTGGCAGCCAGACTGAGTGCGGCAAACCAAATCGTCAATGGAGTCGGCTTCGAGATTGTCCAACCGGATCGTTTCACTCGTTCGGCGAGCCGTATGCCGACAAAGGTGACCACTCCGGCGCCCGCGACCAGCCCGAAATGCCACCACGGGTGACCGCCGCTGGCGGTCGCAACTGAAACGATCGGGGTCAACGCGGACCCTCGGCCATTTCGATGGTAAGCAGCCGACCGTGCGCTTTGGTCAACCTCCAATCGCTCCCTGCCGCTGGTCCCGCGCCAAGCGCCATTCGGACATTTCGGCAAGAATCAGCCCCAGCTAAAGCCTTTCGGATTGTTCGGTACGCCAAGCAGAGACGGCATGGAGGAGGCCGTGGTCCGCGTACAGATCGGAACCGAAATCTGGCGGAGGGAGTGGGATTTGAACCCACGGGGACTTGCATCCCAAGGCTTTTCAAGAGCCTCGCATTCGGCCGCTCTGCCATCCCTCCTCGACCGCCGAGCTGCAGCAGCCGATCACGGCAACGCTACCTTGTGTTGCCCCAACCCTCCCAGTATGTGATGGTCTCGATCGGAGGGCGTTTCGCCGGTTTGAAGTCGCTTCCGACGGTGTATGCGACCGGGATCAGCGCGACCTGGGTGACGTCGTCGGGGATACCGAGCAGCGCGGCCGCTTCTTTTTCCTTCATCAAATGCAGCGTGGTCCACGCCGAGCCGAGCCCCCTGCTGCGAAGCGCGAGCATGAAGCTCCACGCAGCAGGAAGGATCGAGCCGTAGATCGACGCCGACATGATGTTCGGCGCGTTGTCCGCCCGTCCGTGGATGCAAGGGATGACGTGAACCGGCACCCGCCCGATCACATCCGCGAGGTGTACTGCGCTCTCGTACACCCGCTTGGTCTGTGGGTGCATTTCGCTGGCGGTCGCCGATCGCAGGTAGTCGGCACCTCCCTCGGAGTAAAGCCGACCTAGCTCGGCTCGCTTCTCGGCGTCCGTAACCACGATCCAACGCCATCCCTGGGCGTTGCTTCCCGTCGGAGCCTGCACCGCCAGGCGAAGGCACTCGAGGATCACCTCCGGCTCGACCGGCCGGTCGAGATCAAGTCGTTTCCGGACGGAGCGGGTAGTGGATAGCAGGCGATCGGTGACGGCCGTGTCGAAGCTCACGGGTGTTCCTCCTTGGATGTTGGGAGTACGGTCGATCGAAGTTCGTCGATCCAGCGGTCCGCGGCGCGCCAGGCCCGGTCGGCGTGCCGGCGGCGCGCCGCTCCGTGCTCACCGGCGGCTGGGTACGAGCCGAGGAACTTCAGCTTCCTCAAGCTTGCGTGAAGGTCCCTCAGACAGTCCGCCACGACCTCTTCGCCGACATGGCCCTCGAAGTCGATGATGAAGCAATACTCACCGAGTGCCTTCTTGGTCGGTCTCGACTCCAGCTTCACGAGGTTCAGATCCCGTGCCGAGAACTGGCCGAGTATCCCGTGAAGGCTGCCCGGATGATCGGACGACTGAAAACACACCACGCTCGTCTTGTCGTGCCCCGTCGCAGCCGGTATCCCCTTTTCGGGTCGGGCCACCAGGACGAAGCGGGTCGAGTTGTCGATGTGGTCCTGGATTCCCGGGGCCAGCACATCCAGCCCGTAGAGCTCCGCGGCGAGCACCGTTCCGATTGCGGCCGATCGAGGATCACGCTCCTCCCCGACATGGCGCACCGCCTCCGCGGTCGACGTGGCGGCGATCTCCTCTACATCGGGGAGGTTTTCGGTGAGCCAGGTCCGGCACTGACCGGTCGCGTGGGGGAACGACACCACCCGCTCGATGCCACCGAGCCCGGTGCCTGGCACCACGAGCAGGTTCTGGGTCACCGGCAGGACCACTTCGCCGACGATGATCAGGTCCCGCTCGAACACGAGTTGGTCCATGGCGATCGACACCGTTCCCTCTATGGAGTTCTCGATCGCCACGAATCCGTAGTCGACGTCGCCGTCGCTCACCGCCGACAGAACGTGGATGAAGGACGGCAGCGGAAGTCGCTTGGCCGGTGCCAGGCCGGAATCACTTCGGAGCGCCTCCTCGGTAAAGGTCCCCGACGGCCCCAGGAAGCCGATCGTGGCCTGCGGGGAGACGGCACCGGTCATGGCGGGGCAGGATAGAGCCCACATGGACGAGCCCGCCCTTCGAAAACTCCTGGACCAACTCGCCGCCGGCGACCTGGACGCCGACGAGGTGGTCCGCCGGCTCCGCCGGCTTCCTTTCGCCGAGCTCGGCTACGCCAACGTCGACCACCACCGCGAGCTGCGCCAGGGGGTGCCCGAGGCGGTTTACGGTCCCGGAAAAAGCGCCGCCCAGTGCGTCGGAATCGTCGGCGAGCTCCTCTCGGCCGGCGGTGCGGAAGGCGAAGGCGGGCCGGTCGTGCTCAGCCGAGCCAATGAGGAACAGGTCGCCGCGGTCTGTGCTGCCCACCCTGGGGCGATTGTGACCGGCGCGACGGTGGTGTGGCGGCCTGCGTCACCGCGACCGGAGGGCGTTGTTGTCGTCACCGCCGGAACAGCCGATTTGCCCATCGCGGAGGAGTGCCGGGCGATCCTGCGCGCGTTCGGATTCGGAGCCGCTCTGATAACCGACGTCGGGGTCGCCGGCCTGCACCGGCTGCTGGCTCACGCCGAGTTCATACAGGCAGCCGACGCGGTCGTAGTGGTTGCCGGGATGGAGGGCGCGCTGGCGAGCGTCGTCGGCGGGCTCACCGCCGCGCCGGTGGTAGCGGTCCCGACGAGCGTCGGTTACGGCGCCTCATTGGGGGGCGTCACAGCGCTCCTTGCGATGATGGCCTCGTGCGCGTCGGGCGTCGTCGTTGTCGGGATCGACAACGGCTTCGGCGCAGCCCACGCGGTTCGTCGCATCCTCGGATCGCACCACGTGCCTCGGGAAACGCCCGGCGTAAAGAGCGAGGTAGAGGACATCATTCGGTGACAACGGTCGCCTGGTGGCACTGCTTCGCCGGCGTCGCCGGCGACATGGCGCTGGCAAGCCTGATCGACGCCGGCGCGGACCTGGGCCTCATCGAGCGCGAGCTGGTCGGCCTACCGGTCGGCGGCTGGACGCTTGACGCGGAGGAAACCCTCCGGGCGGGAATCGCGTGCACGCACGTTCGGGTTCGAGTCCGAGATCACCAGGTTGTCAGGACCTACGGCCACATTGTCGGGCTGATCACCGAGGCGCGGCTTCCCGAGCGCGCCAGGCAGAGGTCGCTGGCGACTTTCGCCCGGTTGGCTGAAGTGGAGGGAAGGCTGCACCGCCGCCCCACATCGCAAGTCCATTTTCACGAGGTCGGAAGCACCGACGCGATCCTCGACATCGTCGGCACATGCGTCGCCCTCGAACTTCTGGGAGTGGACGAGATCCGTTGCAGCCCGGTGGCTCAGGGCACCGGCATGGTTCAAAGCGCGCACGGCTCGCTGCCGATCCCAGCCCCCGCGGTCGTCGAACTGCTCGCGGGGGCACCCACTTACGGAACCGGTATTCCGTATGAGCTGACCACTCCGACCGGTGCCGCTCTTGTGTCGACGTTGAGCGCGGGTTGGGGCCCGATGCCCCCGATGGAGATCACAGGTTCCGGGTTCGGCGCGGGAACGCGCGACATCGAGGGCCTGCCGAACGTGGTCCAGGTGGTTGTCGGCAAAGCGGTCGACCGGGCCGACATCGACCCGGCGCACGGGCAGCCGATCGTCCTCGTCGAAGCGAACGTCGACGACGTAACCGGAGAGATCCTGGGCACCACCGTGTCCGCGCTCATCGGCGCCGGCGCCCTGGACGCGTGGGTAACGCCGGTGACCGGCAAGAAGGGTCGGCCGGCCCACGTGGTGAGCGCGATTTGCGACCCGCCGCTCACCGGCCGGTTGCGACAGGTCCTGGTCGACGAAACCGGGACTCTCGGCGTCAGGGCCCAAACGTGGGAGCGTTGGCCGTCGCAGCGTCAGTTCTCGGAAGTGGAGGTCGGGGGGTTTCCAGTCCGTGTCAAGAAAGGGCCCCGCCGCATCAAGGCCGAACACGACGACGCGGCTCGGGTTGCCCGTCTGCTCGGCGTCCCCGTGCGGGAGGTCGCCAGGCTCGCCGAGCAGGAGGCGCACCGACAACTGGACGGCTCGGACGGCTCGGACCGCAGGGGGCTCGGTCCTGTTGACGGCCCCGGTGGCGGGAGTGGGGGACCGGCGCCGGCGTGAGCTAATCGCCGGTGGGCGAACTAGCCGCCGTATTTGGGCGTGACTTCCGCGTTCGGGTGTGGATTTGCGCGCTCTGCTGATCAAACCCACGCCCAAAGCGCTGATTCCGCGCCCAAACGCGTGACCCCAAACATCGAAACTCCCAGACCCCAACCGCCCCGCTCCGCCATCATGGATTGCGTGCTCGAAGCCCGGCACCTACAGGTCGAGGTCGGCGGCCGCGTCACCTTGGAGGACGCGTCCTTCATGGTGCGCGCCGGCGACAAGGTCGGCCTCGTGGGCCGAAACGGCGCGGGCAAGACCAGCCTGCTCAAGGTCCTCGGTGGTGAGAACCCGCCGGCGGCGGGGACGGTCACCGTGCAGGGTCGACTGGGTTTCCTGACCCAGGACCCGAGGGCGCTCAGGCACGTCAGCCATTCGAGCGGACTGAGCCACGTACTTTCCGGAAGAGGCCTCGACGATGCCGCCGACCGTCTCGAAAAGTTGCGGCTGGCGATGGAGGAGTCCCCGTCGGAGCGGACCATCTCTCGCTACTCCCGCGCCGAAGAACACTTCGCCGCCCTCAACGGCTACGCCGCCGAATCAGAGGTCCGCCAGCTGGCCGCAGGATTAGGTTTGACGCCCGGCCGACTCGATCTTCCGCTCCGCGTGCTTTCCGGCGGAGAAAGACGCCGCGTCGAGCTCGCCCGGATCCTCTTTGCCGGCTCGGACGTGTTGATGCTCGACGAGCCCACCAACCATCTGGACAGCGACGCCAAGACCTGGCTGATGTCGTTCCTCCGCGACTATCGCGGCGCCCTGCTGGTGGTCAGCCACGACCTAGATCTGCTGGACGAGTCGATCACTCGCGTCCTTCACATCGACGATGGCGAACTGGTCGAGTACAAGGGCACCTACTCGCAATACCAGGAAGCCCGGAAGGCAGACGAGGAACGCCGTCGCAAGCTGGCGTCCCGGCAACAGGCCGAGATCAAACGACTTTCCGACCTGGCCGAGTCGATGCGGCACCAGACCGCGAAGCGGGCGCGCACCGCGAAGTCTCTCGACAAGAGAGTCGAACGGCTGCGTTCCACTGCGGCTTCAACTCCGAAGCGAAGAGACCGCCGTTACAAGGTCAACTTCCCCCAACCGCCCCGAGCTGGCCGCGTGGTGTTGGAAGTCGAGGGGCTCGCTCAGGCCTACGGAGGCCCGCCGGTCTTCGAGGACGTCTCGTTCGCTTTGGAGCGCGGCGAACGGCTGCTGGTCATGGGACTCAACGGTGCGGGCAAGACCAGCCTGCTCCGGATTCTCGCCCGCGAAGCGCAACCGGTCGCCGGGACTGTTAACGCCGGCCTCGGTGTCGTACCGGGTTACTACGCGCAGGAACACGAAGGAATCACGCCCGGAATAACAGTCCTCGCCCACATGCGAGAGAAGTCGAACGCGCCAGAGGTCGACCTCCGTGAGCTCCTCGGGATGTTCAGCCTGACGGGCGACATCGCTTTTCAGGACGCAGGCACGCTATCCGGCGGGGAGAAGACCAAGCTCGCCCTGGCGCAGCTCGTCGCCGGGCGCCACAACCTGCTGTTGCTGGACGAGCCGACCAACAATCTCGACCCACCATCGAGGGAAGCGATAGGCCGCGCCCTCGCCGCTTGGCCGGGTGCAATGGTGATAGTCAGTCACGACGTCGGTTTCGTCGCCGAGTTGGCTCCGAACCGCGTGCTGATGATGCCTGAGGGGATCGAAGACTTCTGGAGCGACGGGATGCTCGAGTTGGTGGCGCTCGCTTGAGCCAACCCGAGACCGACCTCCAGCTCGCCCTTCGGCTTTGCGACATCGCCGACGGGATCACTTCGAAGGCGTTCCGCCGGCCCGACCTCGCCGTCGAGACCAAGCCCGACCTCACGCCCGTCACCGAATCGGATCGAGGGGTGGAGCTCGCCCTCCGAGAGGAGCTGGCTCAGCTCAGACCCGACGACGTGATCGTGGGCGAGGAGTTCGGCGAAAGCTCAACGGGAGCGACCGGATCGCGACGCCGTTGGATCATCGATCCGATCGACGGAACCAAGAACTTCGTCCGCGGTATTCCGGTCTGGGCGACTCTCCTGGCTCTCCAATCCGACGGCGAGGTCACGGTCGGAATCGTGTCCGCCCCCGAGCTCGGCAGGAGGTGGTGGGCGGCGCGGGGGCAGGGCGCCTACGCGGGCGTCCCTGCCGGCGCCGGAACCCCTATCCGGGTTTCGGCGGTGGCCAACCTCGGAGACGCCCAGCTTTCCAACGGCAGCCTCTCCGGCTGGGAAGAGCACGGCGGACCCGCGCGGGTAGTGGAGCTCGCGCTTCGGTGCTGGCGGGACCGAGCGTTCGGCGACTTCTGGTCGCACATGCTCGTCGCAGAGGGCGCGTGCGAGATAGCCCTCGATCCGATCGTTTCGCTGTGGGACCTAGCCGCGATTCAGGTGATCGTGGAAGAGGCCGGCGGAACGTTCACCGATCTGTCCGGAGTGGCGCGCTCGGACGGAGGAAGCGCGATCAGTTCCAACGGGCTGCTTCACGACGCCGCGCTCGCGATCCTGAACGGGCTCGCTTAGCTGGCGGGGGCGAGCTCGCCGGCGCCTCGCAGGTATTGAGTCTGGTAGAGATCGGCGTAGAGTCCGCGCTCGGCGACGAGCGAAGAGTGAGTTCCCCTCGCGACGATCCGGCCGTCGTCCAGCACGAGGATCTGATCTGCTGCCTGGATGGTCGAAAGCCGGTGGGCGATCACGATCGAAGTTCGACCCGACAGCGCTGCCGCCAGCGCTTGTTGCACAAGGAGCTCGGTTTCCGAGTCCAGATGGGCGGTGGCCTCGTCGAGTATGACCACGGCCGGATCCTTGAGGAGAACTCGGGCTATCGCGAGCCGCTGCTTCTCTCCACCCGACAACCGGTAGCCCCGTTCTCCGACGACAGTGTCGTAACCGTCGGGCAGCGACTCGATGAGATCATGGATGCGTGCAGCATGGCAAGCTGCGCGCAGTTCCTCGTTGGTAGCTTCGGGTCTGGCGTATCGAAGGTTCGCTGCGATGGTGTCATGAAAAAGGTGGGCGTCCTGCGTGACAACGCCGACTGCTGACGAAAGCGACGCGAGGGTCAAGTCACGGACATCGTGACCGTCGATCGTCAACGAGCCCTGAACCACGTCGTGCAGGCGAGGGATCAAACCGGACAGCGTCGTCTTTCCGGCACCGGATGGCCCGACCAACGCAGTCATCGTTCCGGGCTCGGCAACGAACGAAACGTCTTTCAAGACCCAAGCGCCGGGCTCGGTGCCCAGAGGATCGTTGGCGTGATCGGCCGTTGTCTCCAACGACGCGACCGACACGTCGGCCGCGGCAGGGTAACGGAACCAGATTCCGTCAGCCTCGATCCTGCCTTTTACGTCGGACAAGGCGATCGCACCTGGTCGTTCCGCCACTGCCGGCGGAGTGTCGAGGACCTCGAACACTCGGTCAAAACTGACGATCGCTCCGAGCAGGTCAACCCGCGTGCTCGCCAGGTCGGTGAGCGGTGAGTACAAGCGCGTCACGTACGCGGCCAGAGCGACAACTGTCCCCACCTTCAAGCTTCCCGTCACGGCCCATCGCCCGCCGAGCCAGTAAACCGCGGCTGTACCAACCGCGCCGACGAGCGAGAGCGCGGCAAACAGGTAACGGCTGAGCAGCGCCAGACGGATGCCCGAGTCGCGCACCGCCGCCGCGCGGCCGGAGAACTCCTTCGACTCCTGATCGGGGCGTCCGAAGAGTTTGACGAGCATCGCGCCGGCGACGTTGAAGCGTTCGGTCATCGTGGCGCTCATGTCGGCGTTGAGCTGCATCCGGCGACGGGAAAGCCGGCTGATTCGCGACGCCATCAGCCGGTCGAGCAGCACGAACGGCGGCAGCACGATCAGGGCCAGACCGGTGATGCCTGGACTCAGTACGAACATCGGAACCAGCGTTGCGACCAGCGTGAAGAGATCCGAGGTCACCGACGCGGCGGTTCCCACCGCGTTCTGGGCGTCGAGCACGTCGTTGGTCAGTCGTGACATCAGCGAGCCGGTCTGCGTGCGCGTAAAGAACGCGACCGGCATCCGCTGCACGTGGTCGTACAGCTGAGCGCGCAGGTCGTAGATGATTCCCTCGCCGATCACCGAGCCGAACCACCGGTTGACGAGGGACAGCGCCGTCGTCGCGAGGGCCAGGCCGACCATCCCCGCAGCCAGCACGTCGACCAGGTGCAGGTTGTGGTGGCGGATGCCGTTGTCGATCAACGACTGGACCAGCAGTGGCGGGATGGACCCGATTCCGGCGCCGGCCATGATCGCCAGCAGGTACAGGGTCAGCCGGCCGCGGTAAGGCCTCAGGAAACGCCAGATCCTTCGCAGTGTCCCCTTGGTAACGGCGGCGGCTTTCAACTCGTCCGGATCGCGTATCGAACCGCGATATCCCCTCAACAGTTTGCTCCCATCTGTAATGCTGTAATCAGCAACGGCTGGACGCTCGAGCTTGTTCCCGATCCATGATGGCCTCGACTGCCATGATTTCGCCGGTGGACCTGCAGCTACGTCTGCTGACCCGCGCCGAGGCCGAGCGGGTGGTGCGCCGGCGCAACGATCCGTCCGCCGGAGACTTGCCGTGGGCGGACGAGTATCCGCTGGACGGGGACACCCGAGCCTGCGCCGCCTACATCACCCAGCTACCGATCGAAGGCGGCGCCGGCGCAACGAACGAATTCGGCTACTACCAGATCGTCGAACGCGGCCAGGTCGTCGGCGGGATCGGCTTTCACGGTCCGCCCCGTGCGGGCGTCGCGGAGGTGGGCTACGGCGTGGTGCCCGCTGTCAGAGGTCGTGGCGTCGCAACCGGCGCGTTGCGGCTCGCTGTCGAGGTCGCTCGGATGAGCGGACGGGTCTCCAGGCTGGTCGGGCGCACGACCCCGGACAACCTGGCCTCCCAGCAGGTCATGCGGTCCGTCGGAATGGGGGTCGTCGGTCACGACGACGAGTTCCTCCACTTCGAAATGGCGGTCGAGCGCGCCGGTTAACAGGTGGCCGACACCGCCCGATTGGGGCCATTATGGGTCCAATGGACCGATTGATACGCCTTGCCGGCCGTATGCCAACCGCGGTCGCGCTGGCCGGCGCGCTCGCCCTGGCCGCCGGCGGGTGTTCCTCTTCGCACCACGGAGCCGCCGCCAGGAGCGCAGGCCCGACAGTCGCCGGAGCATCTGCCGAGTCCGGCACCTCGTCGACGCAGGCGGGGTCGGCGCCATGGACTTCCGCGGCCGCCGGACCCGGCAGCAAGTCGCCGACCACGACCAGGGGCCCCGGATCAGGACCTTCCTCGTCGCACTCCTCGGGCCCGCCAGCAGCCAATACCGGGAACTCACCCGCCAACGCCAACAACGGAGTTCCGGTGCCCGCGACCCCCGGGACTTACACGATGGACCAGTCCGGCGGAGTCACCGGCTTCTACACCGAGCCGGCGCAGGGGACCCTCGTGGTGGATCCCGCGCAATCGAACGGAGTCCAGGTCGAGCACCGCCACGTCGATCAAAGCAACCCGCCGGCAGACACGAGCACTCAGTACCTGTCGACCGGTCCGGTGATCCTCTCCACTACAGAAGGAGCCGGATCCAACCAAGTGTCCTGCACGTTCAATCCTCCGATCGAAGCCCCTCCGTGGCCGCCCGCGGTCGGCAAGACATTCTCCTCGCAGGGCACCTGCGGCAGCGGCAACACCGTGACAGTGCAGGGCAAGATCACCGGCAGCCAAACTGCGACCCTGAAGGACGGCGAGACCTTCACCGTCTGGGTGATCGATTCCACCATCAACATGACCGGACAGATTCAGGCAAGCGGCACCCAGGTCGACTGGTACGCGCCGGCTCTTCGTCTCCCGGTCCACGAGCAGACCGACATCCAGGGCAAGTACCAGGGCACGTTCCCCTTCACGCTTCACTCTGTCAGCGACCTGGTCAGCAGCCACCCCTCCTGACCCGCAACGCGCGCTACACCGGGCCCGACCGGGGCCCCATCCCCGGTCTCCTCCCGAGCGTGGGGGCCCCAGCCCCACGCCGGGCCGTGCGGAGGGAGTGGGATTTGAACCCACGGTGCCCAATGGACACAACGGTTTTCGAGACCGTCCGATTCGGCCGCTCTCGCATCCCTCCAGCAGCCTTTTTGTAGTCTAGAGCTAGGTCATCCCAAACTCAATCCCAAACTGTCGCTCGGAACAGATACGGTAGGCCACGTGCCAAGGATACGGGAGAAGGCACCTGGCGTTTGGGAGATCACCGCCTCGACGGGACGGCGGAATCCTGCGACGGGCAAGTACGGCCAGGTGTCCCGCACGGTCCGCACGGCCCCGCGCCGACCGGGCGCCAAGGGATATCCCAACGCGGTGGAGGCCGAGGCAGCGAAGTTAATCGCCGAGGTGGACGGGGGCCGTCATCAGGGTAAGCGGCGCACCCTCAGCGAGCTTCTCGACGAGTACCTGCGCCATCAGGAGGCGCGCGGCCGGGCGCCCAAGACGATGCTAGAGGCCCGCCGGCGAGCTGAGCGGATCCAGGCTGATCCCATCAGTGCCAAGGATGTGCGGCGCCTGACCGGCCGTGACCTCGATGAGTTCTACGCCCGGCTTTCTTCCACCGGCGGCCGGTCCGGCAAGGGAATGCACTCGACGACCCGCCATCACTTCCACTCCTTGATTCGGGCCGCGCTCAACCAGGCCATCAGGTGGCGGTGGCTGTCGCCGCCAAATCCAGCTTCCGAGGCACGAGCCCCGGCGCTGGCACCTGACGAGCGAGTGCCGCCGACGCCGGAGGAAGCCCGTAGCCTCGCCCTTGCTGTGAGCAAAGAGAACCCCGATTTGGCCGCCCTGATCTTCGTGGACGCCACTACCGGCATGCGCCGGGGAGAGATCTGCGGGTTGCGGTTCTGCGATGTCGACTTCGAATCCGCCAGTGCGACGATCTGGTGGCGCTGCTCCGATCTGCCCAAGGACCAGACCGCCGCCTTGGAAGGTACGGGAAACGTCGTCAAGGTCTTCCCTAGCGGTGTCGTCATGTTGTCGGCCACGAAGAACAAGAAGCGGCGCCGCTTCGCGCTGGACCCGATCACCCTCGCCGTGCTCATAGAGCAGAAGGCGCGTGCCGAGTCCAGGTGCGAGGCCCTCGGCGTCGAACTGGCTTCTGACGCGTTCGTGTGGTCGCAGGTCGCCGATCACTCGGAGCCCTGGCGGCCCAACCGCGTGTCGGGCGCGTTCACGGCCTTGCGCAACCGGGAGAAGATGTCTCACAAGTGCCTCAACGACCTACGTCATTTCTCGGCGACGCAGCTCGTCGCGGCTGGCATCGATCCGAGGCTTGTGGCCGGCCGGCTCGGTCACGACGCTTCAGTTTTGTTGCGCATCTACAGCCACGTGATCCCCGCGCGTGACCAAGCCGCCGCGCAGCTGCTCGGCGAACTCATGAGAGGCGAGCCCGGTTGAACGGTTCTCGTCGAATCGCAAGCAACTCCTCGAGGGCTCGGCGCGTAACCCTGATGGCTCGGCCCAACCGGATCGACTTCAGGGCGCCGGTATTGATCAGCTCGTAGACGCACCACTTGGAGCACCGCAGCACCACGGCGACCGACGTCGGGGTAGTCCGCCAGAGCCAACTTCCTTCGGTCTGTGCCGACATCTTCACCGACCCCGACGAGTCTGGGTCCTGACCAGTCCTGCCTTGAGCTTGATGTCTTCATCGGGGCTTGTCCTCCCGATGCGACTGCGTTACATGAAGGCCGTCAGGAACGGCGATCTCGGGACAGCCGGTCGAGCTCTTGCTGCCTCTCTCGTTCGGCGTCTCGATCGTTGTAGGCCATGGATTCGAGGTAGGTCTTGGGGCCGACGGCCTTGATCTGGGCGGCAAAGTCGGCGAGGAAGTCGACGACCTCGTCGAGCTTGTCGCCATACTCGCCTTCCACTTGACGCAGGCGGCGTTTGCGCCAGACGCGGAAGTGGTCGAATCGGGAGTGTCTACGCCTGAAGCCATTCGGACGATTTGAAGGAGAGGAGGCTGTTATGTCTAACTATGTCTCAATAGCAGGTTGCCGGGTCGACGCGACGGCTCGCGACAGCGGGGTGGCAGTCGAATCGCTGGGAAAGGACGGAGGGGGCCTTTTGAGTTGGAGGAGAGCGGCTGGTGTGGTGTCGCGGCCCTTGGGGCAACTTTCGTTCTCTGACGTCTTTGGTTGATTAGATCCGCTCTGCGGCCACCGAGCAGTTGAGGCGTGGTTCGGAGCTGTCGTTGATAGTTCTTGTTCTGGACCCGTGCGCCGATAGCGACTGGGAGCTGTTCGTCCTCGTTGTGTCCGCCTCGGTAGATATTCGTTTCAACGCCTGGAAGGGGCGCAAATGTTGCCAAGTGGTGGACTTCGTCGGTCCCAGCCGCGCCTGCGCGAGGTTACCGGTCTCTACTCTGCGGTCAGCGGTTGCGAGCGGCGCGCACGTCGCGTCGTCGCGGGAGCCTCGCGATGACCGCCCACTCCCCTTGGGGCGATTTGTTGCGACGGTGGAAACCACGGGCCGCTGTGGTGGCGGTGCTGGCGACCAGCGCAGCGTGGCTTCCGGCTGTGCCTGCTTCGGCGGCGCAGCCGTCGAGCGCCCCCACCGCCAGGAGTGCGCAATCCGGTCTGGCCGACGCGTCGTCGGCCGATACCGATCTGAAGGCGTCGGAGATCGCCCGCCATTTCCACCACGAGGTGACGGTGAGCTCGAGGACCTCGCAGACGACGGAGATAAAGGCGGAGCCGGACGGGTCTTTCAAGATGACCGAGTCGTCGGTCCCTGTGCGGGTCCTCCAGAACGGACGGTGGGTACCCGTGGACACGTCCTTGCAGCGGGGCATGGACGGTCAGTGGCGCCCGGTGGCGTCACCAGCGCAACTGGTGTTCTCCGGTGGCGGACCGGGAGCGATGGCGAAGGTGTTGTCGCTGGGCAAATGGATCTCGGTGTCGTGGCCTGGCGGCCCGGTCCCTGCACCCTCGGTGTCGGGGTCGACGGCCACCTACACGAACGTGCTGCCAGGCGTGGATCTGGTGCTGACCGCCTCGGTGCAGGGCATGCGCGAGGTGCTGCGGATCAACTCGCCCACAGCAGCGGCCGACCCGGGGCTCGGATCGTTGCGTTTCGAAGTGGCGGGGGCCCACCTGTCGGCTGGGGGAGCGGGTTCTGCCTCATCGGCTGATCATCTGCTGGTGCCTTCGCCGGTGTGGTGGGATTCCTCGTCGCCCGGCGCGTCTGTGGACGGCCCGGGCATGGGGGAGGGGGGCCGGCCGGTGAGCGATGTCGTGTCGGCCGACTCGGTGAGCATCGACGCGGCGTCACCGGCGCGCTCGACCGGGGTGAGCTTCCCGGTGTTCGTGGACCCAGTGGTTCTGAACAACTACATCAACTACACCTACGTCGACGTTCGCTACCCGAACCAGTCCTATTTCGACAACACCTCCTTCCAGCATGTCGGATATGTGACCTCTGGCGACGGCACCCATGTGGCTCGCTCGTTTTGGGAGATGGACTCCTCGAACATCATGGGGACGACGATCGCCAACGCGGTGTGGAACATCTACCCGGAGTGGTCTTACTCGTGCACTCCTGAGCCTGTATCGGCGTATCTGACCGGTCCCATCGGGCCTGGCACCACATGGAACGCGCAGCCCGCGCAGCTCACCGGTCAGGACACCCAGACCTTCGCCCAGCAGAACCCGTACTTCCCCGGCGGCAACCCCAACACGGCCTGCCCGACGAACGGGAACCCGATCCAGTTCAACGTCACAAACGCCATCCAGCAGGCGGTCGCCAACGGATGGACCAACACGACGTTGGGTCTGTACACCAACGAATCGAACCCTTACTACTGGAAGCAGGTCAGCGACGGGGCGACCTTGGAGGTCTCCTACTATCACACGCCGTCGACCCCGTCGGGGCTGTCGGTGACACCGTGTTCGTCGCAATGCTCACCGCCGGTGGTCACGACGTCTTTGAACCCGAACCTGACGGCTACCGCCACAGATTCGGACAACTTGTCGTTGGACTACCACTATCAGGTGTGGGCGGGCTACTCGTCGTTGCCTTCCTCCGAGGTGGCGGCGGGGACCCAGTCGAATGTGGGCTCAGGGGCGCAGAGCTCATGGCAGGTGCCATCTGGTTTGGCGTCGGGCGGTCAGTACGAATACCGCGTCCAGGACTGCGTGGATCAGTGGAACACCGTGTGTTCCGGCTGGTCAGGGTGGGAGCAGTTCACCGTGGCCAACACGCCGAGCGCGCCCCAGAGCGTGTCCGCTACCGGCGGGGATAGCCAGGCGACGGTCACCTGGTCCGCACCGGCGTCGAACGGCGGATCAGCCATCGACCAATTCTCCGTGACCCCCTACAACACGACAACAGCTACCGCGGGGTCGGCGACCTTGGTGTGCGCCACGTGCTACTCGGCTCGCATCACCGGTCTGACCGGCGGTGACTCCTACTACTTCACGGTGGCTGCGCACAACGCCAATGGTTACGGGCCGGGCGCGAATTCGAACACTGTCGCGGTCACCGGAACCGTCCGCGCCGGAGGTACCACCCCCTACCTGGGTTTGGAGAACTGGTGGAGCTATGTGACCTCCCCGGTTGGTCCGCAGGCCAGCGCTGGGGTGAACGTCTCCGACGGGAACCTGGTCTTGCAGCAGACCGACTCGACCCCGGTGAACGGTCATGGCCCGCTGGGGATGATCGTGGAGCGCACCTACAACAGCGAGGACGCGACGGCTCTGTCGTTCCCGGGGAGCTTCGGGACCGGCTGGACGCTAAATGTGGGCGAGGCGGACAACCTGGTCGGCTCGGGTGTGGGAACGTCTGGGATCTTCTTCGGGTCCGGTGCGGCCACGGACTTGCTGAACAGCCCGTTGAACGTCGTGCTGGTTGACCGCGACGGCACCCACCACACTTTCGTGCCTCAACCGGTGAGCGCTCCTTCGGGGGCGCTCGGACAGCTCGCCGAGGGCGGGACAGGCAGTCTCACTGGGGCCACCAAGCTGATGGAGACCATCCTCAGCTCCGGCAACCCCGGAGTGGTGTTCTATCCCTCGCCGGGCGCGAACGCCACGCTGTGCATCGACCAGGGCTACACCGCCCCGCCGGGGGTGCATCTCGGCTTGTGGCGGTACGTGGCATTGACCGGGCAGGCGGCAGCGGGCACATGCTCGCCGGCCTCGGGCACCGTCACCTCACTCGCCGGTTACGCCGCCGAACGCCCCGACGGGCTGCGATACGTGTGGGCGCCGACCGGTGAGCTGCTGTCGCTGACCAGCCGGGCCGGCACCCAGCTGGCCTACGGGTACCAGACCCTCCCGGTCCTCTCGGCCGCCCCGACAGCGCTCGGCCGTCTGCGCTACGTGGTCGAGTCGTCGGTCCCCAACTGCTCCCCCAACGCGCAGGGCTGGACACCTCCTAGCACCTGCCGGTCCCTGCAATTCGCCTACAGCAACCCCGCGAATCCGAGCTGTCCTGTCGACAACGCCACCGGCGTAACGGCAACCACGTGTGTCACCGATCCAGCCGGGCGCCCGACCACTTACGACTTCGACAGCGCCAATCACCTCATAAGGGTGGTCAACCCCGACAGGTCCGTCCTCCTCTACAGCTACGGCAACGCCTGCGGGTCCAGTGACGGGGCAGGCGCCGACCAGCTGTGCTCCGCCAGCGACCCCCGCGGTGCGGTCACCTCGTTCACCTACACCCCCGACCCCTTCACGGGCCAGAGCGTCGACCCTGCCGGCGGAAAGCCAGCGATCGCGTCGGTGACCGACCGCAGAGGCGCCACCACCGCCTTCGCGTACAACGCCGCCTTCGCCTACACCACCGTCGACCAGGCCACCGCCGCACCCCCCTCGTCGTGCGGGCCGAGCTCCACCTCGGGTTGCGATCAAACCCAGTTCGCCGGGATCGACACCTCCGGACGTGTCGCGGAGGTCGACACCGGCACCCCATACACCGGCAGCGCTTGCCCGGGCACGTCTCTGCTGGAGCATTCCACCTGCTCGCTCACGGTGACCAGCAACAGCTGGGACACCGCGTCGGCCACCTGCAGAACCCCGGACTCGATCGTCGACAACGACTTGTGCAGCACCAAACGCCTGGGCATGTCCGATGCCGAGACCGGACAGACCAACCACATCACGACACCCGACGCCCTCACCAACACCACTTACACCGTGACCGGTGACGTCCTCGCGCAGTCCCGCCAGATCGGCACCAGCCCACAAACCTTCGCGACCCTCACCAACGGCTACAACCTGCAGTTCTGGGCCACCGGCGCGACCGCGTCGTCAACCGCCAACTATCAAGTCGCCGGTGCCGGCACGACCACCATGTCGTCGGGATTCTCCGCTGTCCCTGCAGGGACGCTTTTCGTCATCGCCGACCACAGCCAGTCGCTCTCGCCCAACGGGAACAACCAAGGTTCCTCAATACCGGCGTGGACCCCGTATCTGAGCAGCTGGGTGACCGACTCGTCCTCCACGGTCCAGCCCAACGTGTTGCAATCACCGTCCGACCCGACCCAGGCGGCGCTGTGCACCACCATCCACGCAAACACAGGCGTCGTCTGCGAAACCGACACCCCAGCCGACGCCGCGGTGAACACCCCCGCCGGGGTCTGCTCAAGATCAGGACAGGTCGCTTGCACCACCTACGTCTACAACGGCTACGGCGAGAAAACCCAGATGACCACCCCCATGGTCAACTCGGGCAAGGACACCGGCTCCTACCGATACCTCTACTACCCCGACAGCGCAAAGGACCTATCGGGGCACACCAGCGCCGGAGGCTGGCTCGAAGCTGTGATCGACCCGACCGCCAGCTACGGCACCGCCGGATCGGCGGCCACCGCCACCACGAACTTCGTCGCCTTCGGATACGACTCCGCCGGTAACACGATCAGAACCTGGGACCGCAACACCACAACAGCGGCGGGCCAGCAGGCCAGCTGCTACGGCAACCCGGCCTGCACCACCGTCAGCGGATACAGCCAGACCCTCTACGGAGCCGACAGCGTAACCTCCTGCACCCCCGATGTCGCGGCCACGCCTTGGCGGAGCGCGCGCATGAGCGTCGACGCATTGGGCGACGTCACCTGCTACCAGCGCGACAACAACGGCAACCCCACCACAATCACCCCGCCCAGGGGGATTATCGACACAGCCCACAACTACGCGACCATCCAAATCTTCGACGCGGACGACAACCTCACATCCAAGACCCTGCCGACCGGCTCCAGCGACGGGCAGGTTGCCGCCACCACCAACTGGGCATACGACGGCGCCCGGCGCAAGATCACCCAAACCCAGCCGCCCCATAGCGCAGGATCGGCCGACACGCCGATCAGCGCCTGGGTCTACGACGCCGCCGGACGTAACACCGTCACCTACACGGTCCGCTCGGCCAACTCCAACTACGGCGCCACCACCTGCAACACCAACCCGTCGGGGCTTCCAGGCTCGATACCCGCCTCGGACTACGTGTGCGTCGCCACCACGGCCTTCGACGGGCTCGGCAACCCCGTCAAGCTCACCGACGCCACCAATGCCACAACCACCAACCATTACGACGGTCTCGGCCGACCGGTCCAAACCTTCGAGGCGGCCAGCGCCGACTTCGCGAACCCAGAAACCGACACGGTGTACGACGCGGACGGCAACAAGATCGCCGTCTGCCCCCCCAGGGCGTTCGCCGAAGGAAAACTCGCCACCGGAACCTGCGGGCCCCTTCCCTCGAGCGGCACCGGTGACTACTACTCCACCTACACCAGCTACGACCCCGCCGACCATCCAGTCGCCACCACCCGCTACCGGGTAGCAGCCGGCACCGCCGACGGGAACGCCACCAACCCGACCGTGTTCACCACATCGGCTACCTACGACGCGGACGGCAACGAGATATCGGCCACCGACGCACGCGGCAACTCAACCACCTGGACCTACAAGGCCTTGGACCGCAAGATGGCTATGGCGGTCCCCCGCTCGGCGGGAGTGACCGAGATCACCAACTACGGCTACGACCCCTCCGGGGACACCACCTCGGTGACCGACCCGACCAACAGGGTCACCGGATACACATTCGACTCCGACCTGCGACCCGTCGACACCATCGTCGGCTACGACCCGACCGACAACTCGGGCGCCTACGACCCAACCAAGGGCTCCAATGTTCGCACCCGAAGGATCTACGACGCCGACGGCAACATCGCTGCCGTACTACCCCCACAAGCGTTCCGTTCCTCGGCGACCAGCCCTGACATCTCCTACATGAAGGCATGGGATATCGACACGGACGGACGGCCCACTGCCTACTACAGCCCCCGCACCGGTGACGGCATCAGCGACCCCGGGAACGACGGTGGCGCCCAACCGGCCGACTGCACCACCGCCAACCGGCCCGCCTCGCTGGTCGTAGCCCCCGGCACATCCACACCCTTCTACCCCGGCACCATCGGGGTGTGCGTCACCCGTTCCGCCTATGACGCCGAGAGCGAACTGACCCGCATCACGCCCGGTACTCCGGACCCTTCGAGCCGCTACCAGGCGATCACCTACAGCGACGACGGCCTCAAGATCGGGCTCGACACCCCGAACCCGGTCAACGACCTCAGCCAGGCCGACTACAGCTTCGGCTACGACGGGCAGGGACGCCAGACCACCCTGACCGAACCCTCGGGGTTGATCACCGCGAGGGTCTACAACCCAGACAGCACGCTGTACCAAACCGAGGTCAACGCCTCCCCGAACGCCACCAGCCTCTTGGCGTCCGGTTCCTGGTTTGTGACCGAAAGCGATCACTACGACGCTTCCGGTGAGAAGACCTCCACCGTCTTGCCGCAGGCGGCTAGCGGCCAGAACCCAGCAACGGTCAGCTACAACAGCGACGGCACTGTCGCATCGAGGACCGACACCGGCGGCGATGTCACCTCCTACAGCTACGACGCCAACGGGAACCCCACCACCGTCACGTCCCCAGATGCCAACGCCAAAGCCGCCGCCAACCCGCTGGGGCTGTCGACCGTCCAGGGCTGGACCTTCGACAACCTCCTCGCGTACAGCGCGAACCCACTCTCGACAGACGGCACCCGCTACCGCCAGACCAGCTACGGCTACGACGCCCAAGGCCGCCAAACCAGCATCGACACCTTCCTCGCCGACGCCAACAGCCCGCCGAACGCCCTGACCGGCTACCCCAAAGACCCCTCACTCGGGGCCGACCCAGGGACGATCACCACCACCTACGACAACGCGGGGCGCCCGTCGCTCCAAAGCGGAACCAATAACGGCGACACCATCACAACCACCTACGACCCCGCCGGCAACCCGACCCGCATCGCAGACACCGCCTCAAACTCGACCGTTACGGCCAGCTACTACCTCGACGGACTCCTCTACCAGACCGCGGACGGGACCGAAACCCAAACCAACAGTTACGACGCGGTCGCCGCCCTAACCGGCCGCTCCGACGGACCCACCGGCAACGGGGGGACCACGACCACCTACACCCAGAGCGACGCCGAGATACCCATTCAGGCAACAACAAGCATCACTGGCCAAAACCCGATCCGCTTCTCCTATAACAGCGACGGCCTGCTCACCAATCGCTCCGACGGCAACCAGGACAACACTCAATACAGCTACTACGCCGACGACGCCCTGCAGACTCAGACGCTCACCGGACCTCAGGGCACACTCTCAGCGTGGGGCTACAGCTACGACAACCAGGGTCGCATCAACAGCCAAACCCTGGCCTGCACAGCGACAACCGGATGCCCGCTAAGCGGCAGCACAGCCGGCACCTGGAACACCGGCAACTACTCCTACAGCTACGACGCTGCTGGACGGCTCGCCTCTTTCAACCAAGCCGGCACCAACCAAACCATCACCTACGACCCGAACGGCAACCGAACCGGATACGGGCCGACCGGCTACTTCTACGGACCAGACGACGCCATCTGCGGTTCCGGAAACGGAACCCAGTCAGGCTGCAGCGCCAGCTACAGCTACGACGGCGCAGGTCGGCTCACTTCAGACGGCTGCACCAACTACACCTACGACCCGTTCGGACGGACCCAAACTGCGACCGTCACCGCCAGCACCTGCGGCAACCCGGCCACAGTTACCTACGGCTACGACGGCCTAGGACGCCAAACAAACGACACCTCCCACACACCCGTAGGGGCCGGGACCACGGTGAACACTTTCACGACTGTCACCTACTACGACCTCACAAGCCACGTCGCTGACGAAACAACAGACAGCCTGACGCTCACCAGCTACGAGCTAGCCCCCAACGGCTCACCGCTTGCCGTTCACGGGTTCCCCGACCAGACCCAATACCTCTCCACCGACGGCAACAACAACATCGCCACCGTCGAAAACAGCGCCGGGCTCATCGCCTGCGCCACCCGCTACGACCCCTTCGGCAACCCGACCAACCTTCCGTCAGGCGCCACCAACGCCTGCAGCGTCGGAACAAGCATCAGCGACCTCGCCTACCAAACCAACAGGCGAGACCAAAACACCGGCACCTACCAAAACGGCACCCGCACCTACGACCCGACCAAAGCCGCATTCACAACCCCCGACAGTTACCTCAACGGCGGATCACAAGCCAACACCTCCATCCACACCGACCCACTCACAGCCGACACCTACACCTACGTAAACGGCGACCCACTCAACTTCAACGACGCGAACGGGCATCACATCGCCTGCGACGACCCGTGCACTGCTGCCGACCGGGCCGACATCAAAGCAGCCGAACAAGAGTCGATCCGCAGTCAAGAGGCATCCTACGCGGCCGGGGAACAGATCGGCGCCTACCAGCACCAGGTCGCGCTCGACGCTTACACCGGCCGCCTGTCTGCGGACGAGCAGGCCTTCCGGGCCGACCTCAAAGGCTGCGTGTACGAGCAAGCTCTCTGCGGTGCCGCGGGTGATATCGCTTACGGGGCCACCCCCGCTCAGGCCGCCGCCCTGGCCCAGGAACTCTGCGCCCAGGACAACAGCATGTGTGACGTCGGCGCCACCTACCCCGATCCCACCTTCAGCGCCATCCAAGACCAAATCGTCATCACCGTCCTCACTCTCGGCGCGGGCACGCTCATCAAAGCCGGCACCTCGGGTGCAATCGGCGCCGTCAGCAGCATCCTGCGAACCGGCGGTGAGGAAGCCGCCGCTGCGATACCGGAACAAGTGGCAGCCGCTGTAGCTGAACAACCAGCCGCCGCCGCGGCGAGAGCGGCACCAGCCGCGGCAGAGGAAAGTGCGGCGGCCGGAGGACCGATTCGATGGGGTCCGCACAATGGTCCTGGGCCGCTCGACAAAATCACGATGCCAAGTGGCGAGACTGTTGCCAGCACCTTCCGATCGGGTAGCTACACACAGCTCACTACTGCTGAAGACACCACGCTTTACCATGCCTACGGCGGTCGGTCGGGCCCCCTCTCGCCGTTCTGGACCCAGACGATGCCAACTGGGCCACTCCAGGGCCAGCTCGACTTAGCGTTGAACCCTGCCTGGGAAAACACTGCTGAAGCCGTTTCGGCCATAAGAGTCCCGGCAGGCACCGAGATATTTGAGGGAATCGCCGGACCGCAAAGCATCGCCGGAGGCGGCAGCCTTCTCGGCGGCGGCAGCCAGGTATACATCCCGTGGGTTAACCCGGATTGGTTGTTGCCATGAGCGCCGAGGTCGTGCTAACGACGGTCATCGATTGGTTTCGCCAAGCGAAGGTGGCGAGCCTCGAACTTCCGGACGGTTGGTTCGGCGGCCCAGGCCGATCACTTCATCAGCTGACCAAAGCTGAGGTGTGGAACGATCGCCTGTTGCTCGAACTCGACGAACAACTGTTGCTGGTGTTAACGGCACCGGCACAACCCGTGGTTGGCGACGAGGAGCTGGTCATCGACAGTTACGATCAACTGGTGTTCGACTGGCAGGAGTACGGCAACAAGAGGCCACATGCGGAGGTGTACCGCTCCGGATCTATTCGGTTTGTCGCTCAGCACCGCCCTGGCTCGCTATGACAGCTTGGCGCAGAAGCGTCGGTCCCTATGGCGGCTCGAAGTCGGGGAATCTCCCTTCTTGGGCGCACCCGACAAGCTCGCAGCTGGAGCTAACGCCGCTGGTCTCTTAGGACTAGCCGCCCTTGGGGGGTACTTCCAGGCCTCCGTCGGCGAGTGATATCCAAACACTCGACACGACCCCCGAAGCCGCGATTGATGAAGGTCTTCCGGAGCGTACCCGAGTGTGCAGAGCGACCTGACTCGACTTGAGCCTGAGCTCAGCGACACGACCTTCTTCCATTACACGGATGAGGCGGGATTCCAAGGGATAATGAAGACAGGTCGTTTTGTCCCGGGATCCAGCGGGAACGTCTACTTCACTCAGGACATGTTGTCCTCGGAGGAGACATCTGCACATCTGTTGCCGGGAACCCCGCCTACGCTGGGAACGGCGACTTCGTCATAGCGATTAACCAGCCTGAGGGAGCGCTCTTCGCACGTGGCACACAACCGAATGAGTTCATTCACCAAGGTGCTCTCTCGTTTCTGCCGTCCGACTTCCTTTATGGCGGAGCAAACCCTTTCAGATGAGGTAAGGATTAGTGTTCGAAAGCCTGTCAATCGAACAGTTGTTGATTCTGCAGAGGGCTCTGCTTGAAGCGAAGTTTCTGGCCGAACCGCGTGATCCAGCCCTCCAGGGAAGCCCGATTCTCGCGGAGCTGTCCTTCGGCGTTGTTCAAGCTATAAAGGACCACTACGCCCGTGTCGGTGATCGCGGCCGTGTTCAGCAGTGGATTGACTGGTCACAATGGCACCGCAGAACCATTGAGAAAGATCTAGTGCGAGACCACTTGCGGTCGCTCGAAAAGTGGAATCAGATGAGCGAGGAGGTTCGGATGGCTTACGTACGATCGCTCGTTGCTCCCTTCGTGATCACACCGGAGGAGCTTGGGGAGTTGATTGGCAGCGTTTCCGAATGAAACCCTCCGGGCACGGTCTCATCGAGCTAGCCAGAGGAGCCACTGGCTCTGGGCCTCACGTTTCGGTGACCCCCTGACTCCTTGATGATGTAACGGAGACTCTCAGCAGACGGGCGAATGAAACGCCTGACTGGACTGGCCTCCTAGTTCGAAGCGAAATACGTCCCCGATCGCTTCGTGCCCGCCACGAACTGGTGAGTGTTCAGTTGCAGCCAAGCGGGGCTTCGGCACTGAGTTGGTGCTCTTGAATCGCGGGGCGGCATCAGGACTGAATCCGTGGGGGTACCAATTTTGTAGAGGATGTCAAGGACGAATCTCAACGCGACAAAAGGTCATTTGTCGTGCTAAGCTCGAAATAAATGGAACACAACAAAACTGGTCCTGGTCGTCCCTCCCGGAAAGCGGTGTACCAACGCCTCGAGGAAGCGGTCGCCGAGCTGAGGGATCGGCTTGGCGGACTCCCCTCGCCGGCGGAGGCCGAGGATATCTGGATGGCTATCTGGTACCAGGAAGCCCATCACTCCACGGCCTTGGAGGGCAACACCTTGGTGCTCCAGCAAGTGGAACTCCTCTTGGCGGAGGGGAGGGCGGTCGGCAACAAGGAGCTTCGCGAGTACATGGAAGTCCGAGGGTATGCCGACGCGGCGAGGTGGGTCTACGGACAGGCCCTTGAACCGGGAGAGTGGAAGCCGGAGGCTCCGCTGACCCTGACGGAGGTCCGGCACGTGCATGGTCTCGCCCTCGGACCCGTGTGGGGAGTGTCGCCACACCCCAACGCGACGCCCAAGGAGAAGCCTGGCAGCTTCCGCGAACACGACATCCAACCGTTCCCCGGCGGCATGACACCACCGTCGTGGGTCGAAGTGCCAGCGGCGATGGCTGACTGGGTGCGCTCCCTGAAGGTCATTGCGGCCTCGGACAACCTGATTGAACGGATCGCCGCCGCCCACGGCGAGTTCGAACGAATCCACCCGTTCCTGGACGGCAACGGACGGACCGGGCGGCTGATGATGAACCTTCTGCTTGTGCGCTTTGGGTATCCACCCGCGATCATCTACACGAGGGATCGGAACCGGTACCTCAACGCCCTACGCCGAGCCGACGGGGGAGAGCCGGGCCCGCTCGGCGAGATGGTCGCCCGGGCCGTCAGCGACAACCTTTACCGGTTCGTGGTGCCGGCGGTGGCTGGACCACGGCGCCTCGTGCCCTTGGCGGCTCTCGCCACCAAAGAGCGGAGCGTTTCGACCATGCGGGCGGCCATCGAACGGGGCCGACTGCGGGCCCAGAAGGGCCCGGATGGCCACTGGAGAAGTAGCAAGTCCTGGGTCGACGAGTATCTCGCCAGCAAGTACCAGCGGAGCCAGAAACGGACTTGAAGTCGGGTGTGGCGGAAGGTCTGCACGCGAGACCGTCCGATCAGCTATCCCAAAATTCATCCCAAAATTTGCAGCCCACGGCAACCGAAACCGACCGACTCCATCCAACGGCCGATCGAGAAACCCCAGGTCACAGGCCATGAGGACCTACGACGGCCTACCCCCCAAAACAGGTGTTCACCCTTTTCGAGACCGTCCGATTCGGCCGCTCTCGCATCCCTCCTGGGTTCCTCAAAGATTACCAGCGGCACCTTCGGCGAGTTTTCGCCTGCGCTGCGCGAACCAGCTGCTGAGCAGCTGCGATGCTTCGGCCTCGCGGACACCGGTGACGACCTCGAGCTCATGGTTGAGCCTTGGGTCGGCGCACAGGTTGTAAAGCGAGCCGCACGCGCCAGCTTTGGGGTCGGCGCACGCAAACACCAACCGAGCCACGCGTGCGGCCACGAGCGCGCCGGCGCACATCGGGCAGGGCTCGAGGGTCACGTAAAGGGTTGCGTCCGACAAACGCCACGTGCCGAGCGTGCGCGCGGCTTCCCGGAGGGCGATGATCTCGGCGTGGGCGGTCGGGTCGCCTGTCGCCTCCCGCCGGTTCCCTGCGGCTGATACAACGTCGCCGCGCGAGGTGACGACCGCGCCAACTGGGACATCGCCGTCGTCGCCAGCCTTGCGGGCTTCGGCGAGCGCGAGGTCCATGGCGTCCAGGTCGTTCACGCCGGGCAAGGTATCCCCCAAGCAGGAGAACGGCTACTTGGCGGCGAATAAAACCAACAGTCAGCTCGGACGGCGCTGGGGCCGCCCGGGCGGTATTCCGAGGCCTGAGCGCGGCGGGCGCTCCGGCGGGGACAAGGCCGATCGCTAGCGGCTGGGACGGCGCATCGTCCAGAGTGGCGGGCCGTCCTTGACAGGCCGCAACTCCTGGTCCACCTCGTAACCGAACCGCCGGTAGTAGACGAGGTTCTCCGGCTTTTGGGTCTCGAGGTAGCAGTCCAGGCCCTCCTTGTCGGCGGACGCCATGCCCTCTTCCTGCAGCCGTTCCCCGATACCCAGGCGCTGCGCCGACGGGTCGACGACGAGGAGCAGCAAGTACCAGAGCTGATCCTTCGGATGAGCCTTTTCGATAGCGATCAGGTAGCGCAGACCCTTAAGAAGCGCCGACGGTCTCTGCGCCATGGCCCACGCCGAGCCGGCGAGCTGCCGCAACTGCGTGGCGACCGGCAGCGGGTAGGTCCCGGGCGGAAACCAGGCCGACACTCCGACCAGCCGGCCGTCAGCAGTGCGCGCCCCCGACAGCCGGGTGTCGGGACCGAGCGCGGCCAGCTCGGAGCGCCAGAACAGGGCGAGCCCACGAGCTCTCGTTATCCCATGCGGGTCGAGATACTCGAAGAAAGGGTCGTTGTGGAATGCGCGTGCCGCGACCATGGCCGCGTCTTCCAAGTCCTTCCCCCGGTTGGACAGGGGGGTGATCTCAACCTCGATGCGGGAAGCTGCCATCGCAGCGAGAGTACGCTCACTCGCAGGTGACTGACCACATCCCGATGGATTCTTTGGTCCGCCGGATAAACAACGAGCCGGCCGTCGCGCTGCTGGCCGGACGCGCCCTTGTCCTCCAGCTGGCCCACCCCGCTGTGGCCCACGGAGTCGAGGACCACTCTGACTTCCGAACCAACCCGTTCAAACGCCTGCGAGGCACGGCCGAAGCGATGTTCGCCATCGTCAACGGCAGCGAGGCGCTTGCCGCCGGCGTCGGAGGACGCATCCACCGGATCCACGAGCACGTAGTGGGACCGGGGTACGAAGCAAATCGGGTTGAAAACCTGATGTGGGTACACGCGACCCTGGTTGACTCGGCGCTGCTCGCCTACACCACGTTCGTCGGCGCACTGTCGGCGGGTGATGTCGAAGCGTTCTATCAGGACTCCAAGCTCGTGTCGGAGCCGCTTGGTTTGCCAGTAGAAGCGCATCCGCCGACGGTCGATGACTTCCGCGCCTACTTCGACGGAATGGTGAACTCGATGGAGGTCGACGGTGTGGCAAGGGACCTGGTCAATTTCGTGTTGCGCCCGCGACTGCCGGGTCACCTGGAGGTTCCGCTCAGACCGATCTTGGGCCTGGAAAGGCTGATCACATACGGGACCACGCCGAAAAGGTTGAGAGCCGAGTTCGGCATGGTTTGGGACGGACGCCGGCAACGCGTTTTCGACGCGTGGGTGCTCGCGATCCGGACCGCCAACCGCGTCCAGCCGGCAGCCATCCGCAGTGCTCCAGCGCGCTTGGGAGGCGAGTTGCTCGTGAGGCGGGCACGGAGGCGTCTCGCCGCCTAGACGCTTTAGGCGTTATGGGGCAATTAGGCCCCTAGACCAAGTTTCGGACCGGGCGGATACTGGCTTGCAAGGGAGACTTCTGCGGGCGTTCAGCGCCTTCCCTTGCCGGCAGGGACGGGGCAGCGACATGCCGGGTCGCAACCTAGGAATGGAGGGGAGTATGTACCAGTGGTCACGCACTGCCCGGCTCGTCGTGGGGCATCCTCGCGACGGAATGGACTGGGCGGTGAGAATCACCGAGAAGGTGAACCAGATCTCGAGCGTTCGGTCGACCTTGTGGGCGTCCTTCGCCTCTCCAGACGCAGGTATGTGCGCCTGGTCGCTGATGGTCGAGGAGCCAGCCGAGCTCGAGGAGATCAACTCAAAGCTGTCCGTCGACAACGGGTTTCTCACCTTGGCAGCCGAGAGCGCCAATTACGTCGCCGACGGCACCATGCAGGATCGCCTGGCCACCATCGTGTACGCGACGCCGGGAGCCGCAGGGGGTGACTTCCACTGGGCTTCGGTCACCACCGCGACAGTGACTCCTGGCAACGTCCGTCGCGGAACGGAGTTGGGCGTTCAGTTCGCTCAACTGGCCAACCAGATCAGCGGAAGAGAAGCGATGTTCCAGACGGGCATCACTGGGGAGTTCGGATCCGTCACCTGGGTGCTCCTGGCCGATAGCTTCGGGCAGCTGCAGGAATCGGAGGCGAAGATCAATTCCGATCCTTCGTTCCTGGAGCTGATCGACAACGAGGCGTCGAAGGCCTATCAACCGATGGGAGCGATGGTCAGCTGCTACCGGAGGATCGCCTAGCGGCGGCTCACACATCCTGGCGCTCCGGCTCCTAGGAGCCGTGGCGCCGGGGCGGCCCGAAGGACCGGATGCGCTTGCTTGTGGCTACGTCGTTGATGCGCGCTTCCGCCAACGACTCCGCGGCCTTGACGGTCGTAATTGCATCGCGGTCCGACAAGCGCAGGATCTCGGCGGTCGTAATGGATATCCGCTCGACCGCGGCCATGGCTCGTTCGTGGTGGTAGCCCATTAGCTCGTCCGCGATGTTGATGACACCCCCAGCGTTGGCCACAAAGTCCGGGACGTAGACGATCCCCCTGGCGGCGAGACGGTCGGCGTCTTTTTCGGCGGCGAGCTGGTTGTTCGCCGCACCGACGATCGCGCGGCAGCGCAGTGCCGGGATCGACGCCTCGTTCAGAACGCCTCCGAGCGCGCACGGAGAAAGGATGTCGCACGCGATCGCGTGTACGCCGTGTACGTCCGCAACCTGCACGTCGAGGTTCGGATCCGTGACGAGCCGCGACACCGCCGCGTCGTCGACGTCCGCGATCGTGACCTTCGCACCGTCGCCGTTGAGTAGGTGGACGAGGGACGAGCCGACCTTCCCGACGCCAGAGATGACAACGTGCAACCCAGCCAGGTCCGGGGCCCCGTCGAGGTGTGCCGCCGTAGCGCGCATCGACCAGTAGACACCTCTGGCAGTGGCCTCCGAAGGATCGCCGGAACCGCCGAGCAAAGGTGAGGTGCCGGTCACGCATTGTGTTTCCCGGGCGATCATGTCCATGTCCGCCTGGGTTGTGCCGACGTCCTCTGCTGTCAGGTACCGCCCGCCGAGCGAGTCGATGAAGCGGGCGTAGGTGCGGAGGAGCTCTTCTGTTTTCGTCGTTGCAGGATTTCCGATGATCACCGCTTTGCCGCCGCCCAGATCGAGGCCTGCGAGCGCGGACTTGTACGTCATTCCCTTGGCGAGCCTCAGCACGTCGGTCAACGCCGCTGCCCCGGATCCGTAGGGATAGAAGCGTGTTCCACCGAGTGCCGGCCCGAGTACGGTTGAGTGGATTGCGATGATCGCCTTGAGGCCGGTCGCTTTGTCGTGGCAGTAAACGACCTGCTCGTACTCGTCGCCGATCTGACCGAATACGTCGATGGGGGGTAGCTCGCCGGCGCACGTCATCTGCGACTCAGTTGAGCAGGGCTCCTCCGTCGACGACGACGAGCTCTCCCGTCATCCAGGAAGACATGTCGCTGGCTAGGAACAGCGCCGCCTTGGCGATGTCTACCGGCTCGCCGAGTCGCCGAAGGGGCAGTCCGGGAGGGGTCTTGTCGCCCAGAGGCTCCCAGAGAGCGCGGGCGAAGTCGGTTTTGACCAGGCCGGGGGCGATCACGTTGACGCGGACACCTGGCGCCAGTTCGGTTGCCAGGTGCTTGGTCATGTGGATCAGGCCGGCCTTGGTGAGGTCGTAGATGCCGAGGGGTCCGCCAAACGAAAGCCCCCCGATCGAGGCGATGTTGATGACGTTTCCTCCGCGCTCGGACATGATCTGGCGCCACGCTTCCTGGGTCCAGACCAGCGGTCCTCTGAGGTTGACCTCCATGGTCTTGTCGTAGCGAGGCAGGTCGATGTCGATCGCTCGGCCGAAGTAGGGATTGGTTGCGGCGTTATTCACGAGGATGTCGAGCCCGCCGAACGTGTCGACAGTCGCCCGGATGCACGCGGCCGCTTGGTCAGGGTCACCCGCGTGGGCGGAGTGCACGGCCGTGTAACCGTCGATCGTTGCCGCCGCCCCCTCGAGCGCGTCCTTCTTTCGCGAGGACAGCATCACCTTTGCCCCGTGCTCGGCGAGGATCTTGGCGATCCCGAGTCCTATCCCCTTGGACGCCCCGGTCACCAAAGCGACCTTGCCGGTGAGGTCGGTCAGGCCGGCACTCTCGGGGTGCTTCTCGGCGGGGGTCATGTTCGGGGATCCTTCCTCTCGTGCTTTTCTGCGGTAGGGCGATACGTCCCGTTCGGTGCGGGTGCGTGGCCCGACGGAGAGCTTGCCATGACTTCCCAGCGTCTAGCATCCCGGCGGGTTATGGCCGAGGATCTGGTCGAGGTCCACATGAAGGGCGTCCCGCTCGCCATTCACCAGCGCGCCGGAGAGCACAGCGCCGAGATAATGCGCGAGTTCGCCCACCTCGTGGAAGGACCGAGCGCAGCCGACGCCCCGGCGCGGCTCATAGTGTTGGACCGGGTTCTTCAGGCCGCCTATCAGCGCTTCTCTCAAGGAACTTCCGATCAACTCGACGCCGCGCTCTCACGTGGAGACACAGAGGCGGATCTCGTCTATACGGTTCCAAAGGAAGCCGGCGCGGCTTCGGAGGCGTACCAGCGGATATGGGAAGAGGTCGACGCGTACTGCGCGGACGGTAAGTACCTGCTCGCATTGCGAAGCCCGCCCGATGTGGCCGCTTACCGCCGCTGGGTTACGGGCGAGTTCGTGAAGCAGACCGCCGGCGGACCTCCGATGCGCTGGTCGAATTGGCTCAGGCGGTTGCCCGAGTCTGGCGGAGAGGGTGGGATTTGAACCCACGGTCCCTTGCAGGACACACGATTTCCAATCGTGCCGATTCGGCCGCTCTCGCACCCCTCCTCGTATGTTGGGGTCCCTAGGGTATCTTGTCTTCCGGAAGGACTTGGCGCCCGGCGCGGTGGTCGGGTCCTGCGCAACGGTGCACCGTGAACCGAGTCAGGGCCTGACGGCAGCAGCTCTCAGCGGAACGCTCCGTGTGCCGCAGATCGCCTGACCGCCGCGCCGGGCGCCATGTCTTTGTGCTGGGGTCCTTGTACCAGGTCTATGTAGCGGCTCGGCCCGCACCGAAGCGGCGTCTTGAACGGTCTCCCTGCTGCCATAGTCTGGGCGTTCGTGGCTTCTCTGCCTGACGTTCCTTCCGGTACCGACCCAGGTCGGGGGGAGGGTTCGGCCTATCGGGCGCTTTACCGGCGCTTCCGTCCGCAGCGTTTCTCCGAAGTCCTTGGCCAGGAGCACGTGACCAGGGCTCTTCGGGGAGCCGTACGGGAAGGCAAGGTCGCCCACGCCTACCTCTTCAGCGGCCCACGCGGGACCGGCAAGACGTCCACCGCCCGGATCCTCGCGATGGCTCTCAACTGCGAGCATCCCGAGGACGGTGAGCCAGACGGTACGTGCGCGTCGTGCGTGGCCATCCGGCAGGGTTCGTCGCTCGATGTTCAGGAGCTCGACTCTGCGACGAACAGGGGCATCGATGAAATGAAGGACCTGCTGTCTCGGGTTTCGCTCGGAACCCCCGGTCGGTGGAAGGTCTACATCATCGACGAGGTGCACCAGCTGACACCGCAGGCGGCGAGCGCCCTGCTGAAGACTCTGGAGGAGCCCCCGGGGCACGTGATTTTCGTGCTCGCCACGACAGACCCGCAGAAGGTGATGCCGACAATCCGGAGTCGCACCCAGCACTTCGAGTTCCGTTTGCTCGGGTCCGAGGTTCTCGGCACCCTCCTGCACGATGTCAACTCGAAGGCCTCGCTGGGACTTCCCTCCGAGGCGATCGATCTGGTGGTGAAGCGCGGTCACGGCTCGGCGCGGGACGCTCTTTCCGCACTGGATCAGGTTGCTGCCGCCGGCGGGGTCGACGATGAGGCAACAGTTGTCGCCGATCTCGTCACCGCGATAGGCGACCGCGACTCCGGAAGGGTTCTCGTCGAGGTCGCCGAAGCAGCCGCCGCAGGTCGGGACCCCAGGCGTATCGCGACCGAAGTCCTCGAGTACCTGAGGAATGGCTTTCTTGCCACCCAGGCCCGCTCGCTGGTGATGCTTCCGGACGACGTCGCCGCCGAAGCTGAAGCGGAGGCGCGGCGCCTTGGCACGGCGTCGCTCGTCCGCGCCATGGAGGTTCTGGGCCGGGCGATCATCGACATGCGCGACGCTCCCGACCCGCGGGTGACGCTCGAGGTTGCGCTGGTCCGCCTCACCGCACCCGAGGCCGACGACTCGCGCCCGGCTCTGCTGGAGAGGATCGAGCGACTCGAACGGGCGATCAGCCAGGGTGGATCGGGGTCGGTGCCGGGCGGCGGCAGCGCTACTTCCGAGAGCACTGAGGGCCGTTCGTCGGGGATGCCCCGGCCCGCCCTGGGAGCCCATCGCCGCCAGCAGCCGCCGCGGCAGGCGAGCGCTGCGGAGCCGGCACCCGCAGCGGAGCCGGCACCCGCCGCGGCACCGGCACCGGCCGGGCGAGCCGGTGCAGCCACTCTGACATCCCCGGCCACCGGCGAGATGCCCACCCGAGAGGACCTCACCCTCGCCTGGGGTGACCGGATCCTTCCGGGTCTGCGGCCCGGGGTGAAGGTGTACCTGTCGTCAGGCCGCTTCCTGGGCGTCGAGGACGGCCGCGCTATCTACGCGGTTCCCGACCAGGGATTGCTCAACCGAGCCGAGCCGCTGCTCCCCGAGGTCGAAGCGGCCCTCGGAGCGCACTTCGGGCGGCCGGTGCCGATGGTTCTAGTGCTCGACCCCGGCTCGAAACCGGTTGCCGCTCAACACGGACAGGACGGAGAGCGGTCCACATCCGGTGCATCACTACGGTCGGGGGGAGCACCCGAAGGCGACCACGAAGACTTCCGGAACCTCGATGTCACCGAACTGCAGGACGCGCCCACCGCCGCATTGAGCCCGGAGCAGCGACTGATGGAAGCGTTCCCGGGAGCGGAGGAGGTCACGCCATGAGCGACACATCCGGACCGGAAGGCGGGCTCCCGGACTTCGGCTCACTTCTCTCGCAGCTAGGGCAGGTGCAGGAGAACCTGCGCCAGGCCCAGAGAGAGGCAGCCGACACGACGGTCGAAGGAAGCGCCGGCGGCGGTGCCGTCCGGGTCATCACGACCGGGGGACTCGACTTCCAGTCCGTCAAGATCGACCCGGAAGTCATCGACCCCGAGGACGCAGAGATGCTCGAAGACCTCATCCTCGCGGCCGTGCGCGACGCGGTGGAGAAGGCCAGCGCATTGACTTCCGAAGCGATCGGAGGGATCGGCGGAAGCCTTGGCGGCCTGCTCGGGGGCCTCGGGACACCGGGCAAGGAAGGCGGGGTGGGGCCGGCCGATCCAGGAGGATTGCTCGGCCTCTGACCGATACCTGACTGCTTGATAACCGTCCGTTCGCTCGGGCCGCGGGTAGTCTCGGTCCCCCGATGTATGCAGCCGCAGTCCAAGATCTGATCGACGAGCTTGGGCGCCTGCCGGGCGTCGGACCTAAGTCCGCGCAGCGCATCGCCTTCCATTTGTTGAAGCTCTCTCCGGAAGACGCCCTGCGCCTCTCGAGGGCGATCGAGATCGTCAAGGAGCGGGTTTCATGGTGCCGGCGTTGCTTCAACATCGCCGAGGGCACTGCCGCGACGAACGGTCACGGCGGCGAGAGCATCACGGCCGAACCCGGAGCTGCCGGCGGCGAAGCGGAGCAAGTCGAATGCGATATCTGCCGGGATCCTCGAAGGGATTCGACGGTCCTTCTCGTCGTGGAGGAGCCCAGAGACGTCGTGGCGATAGAGAAGGTTCGCGAGTACCACGGCCGCTATCACGTCCTTCAAGGCGCGATCAGCCCGATCGACGGGATCGGCCCGGAGCGCCTGCGCATCCGGGAGCTCCTGGCGCGAATCGATTCCGAGCAGGTCCGGGAGGTGATCCTGTGCACCAATCCCAACATCGAGGGCGACGCGACCGCGCTGTACCTGGGAACGCTTCTGAAGCCGCTGCCGGTGAAGGTGACTCAAGTGGCACGCGGCCTTCCGGCAGGGGGTGACCTCGAGTATGCGGACGAGGTGACCCTCGGCAGGGCGCTCGAGGGGCGCCGAGAACTCGTCGACTAAGCCCGAACAACCAGGGCGTCGCCCTGCCCGCCGCCTCCGCAAAGGGCTGCCACGCCGACGCCGCCGCCCCGCCGGCGCAGCTCGCTCAACAAAGTGAGGGCCAGGCGATTGCCCGACGCCCCGATGGGGTGTCCCAAGGCGATGGCGCCGCCGTTGGGGTTGACGATGTCCGATGGGACCCCCAGATCGTCGATGGAGGCGAGAGCAACAGCGGCGAAGGCCTCGTTGAACTCGAACAGGTCGACGTCGGCAATCGCAAGGCCCCCCTTTTCGAGAGCCACCCGCGACGAGTTCGACGGCTGGGTCATCAGACAGGTGTCCGGTCCTGCCACCATCCCGTAGCTGACCACCCGGCCTAGTGGTTCCACCCCACACCTCTGCGCGGCGGCCTCCGACATGACGACCACCGCTGAAGCGCCGTCCGAGATCTGAGAGGCGTTCCCGGCGGTGATCGATCCTTCCGGTGAAAACGCCGGCCGAAGCGCAGCAAGCGACTCGGCGGACGTGCCCGGCCTGATGCCCTCGTCGGAACTGACAACCACGGGGTCACCTTTCCTCTGGGGTACTTCGACCGGAACGATCTCTGCCGCGAAGAGTCCGTCCTTGGTCGCCCGGGCGGCTCTCTCATGCGAGTCCGCCGCGAAGGCGTCCTGGCGGTCGCGGGTCACCTTCGGGAACTTCGGCAGATGGTGCTCGGTGTCGAGCCCCATCGCTTCATGGCTACGGGCGTCTTCCAAACCGTCGTACATCATCGAATCGTGCAGGGTCGCGTCGCCCACACGAAAGCCCTGCCGGGCTCCGAGCAAGAGGTGGGGAGCACTGGTCATCGACTCCATGCCCCCGGCCACGATGATTTCGGCATCGCCGGCCGAGATCATCAGGTCGGCCTGGTAGACGGCGTTGAGGCCCGAGAGGCACACCTTGTTGACGACCGCCGCCGGCGTGGTCATCGGGATCCCTGCGCCTGCCGCGGCCTGACGCGCCGGGACCTGGCCGGCGCCGGCGAGAAGTACCTGGCCCATGATCACGTAGTCGACGTCGTCCGGCTTGGTGCCGGCCCGTTCGAGGGCGGCTCTGATCGCGTGGGAGCCGAGCTGCGCCGCAGAGAACCCCGCGAATGCTCCCGACAGCTTGCCTATCGGCGTCTTGGCGCCGGCGACGATCACCGAACCGGGCATTCTGTTCCTCCTGCCGTCGATCGATTGACCAGGTCAGTGCACGGTCCGGCACCCGGGCACCTTTTGTGCGCTTCCTGGGACGAGGCACTCTGGCGGTACCCTGAGTTGATGGCGCTGACCGAAGTCGACCACGTCGCTATAGCCGTTCGCGATCTGGACGCGGCGATCGATTGGTACAAGCAGGCGTTCGGAGCGACCGTGGCCCACCGGGAGGTGGTCGAACGCGACGGTGTGGAAGAAGCGTTGCTGGCGGTCGCGGACTCCTATGTTCAGCTGTTGACCCCAACTCGAGACGACTCGCCGGTCGCCAAGTTCCTCGACAACAAGGGAGAAGGCCTCCACCACGTCGGTTACCGAGTCGACGACTGCGCCGAGGCGCTCCACCAGGCAATCGCGGCCGGCGCGCGCGCGATCGACACCGAACCGCGTCCCGGCTCCCGAGGGACGACCGTAGCTTTCCTCCATCCGAAGGCCGCGTTCGGCACCCTCATCGAGCTGGTTCAGGAGTAAGGCGAGTCACCTTGGGCACGTCGACTCAACGATCCGCAATCATCGATGAGAAAACGAGATCGCTGAAGTCCAACGATCCGTGCTGGTGCGGCAGCGGCCGCAAGTTCAAGCGTTGTCACAAGGCCTCTCAAGGCAGGGTTCTCCCGGGGGTGGTGAGCCCGATGCGTACCGTTCCCGACGGGATCGTGCTCACCGATTACTACTTCAGCGGTGAGCCGGCGAAGTTCGACGAGCCGATGGTAAAGGCGCCCCAAGTCATCGAGCGGATGCGTGTAGCGGGGCGTTTGGCCGCCGAAGTTCTGGCTGTAACCGGTCGAGCTGTCGCCCCGGGCATCACGACCGACGAGCTCGACGCCGTCGCCCACGATGCTTACATCGAACGTGGCGCGTGCCCCTCGACGCTCAACTACCACGGCTATCCGAAATCGATCTGCACGTCGGTCAACGAGGTGATCTGCCACGGCATCCCCGACGACCGGCCGCTCGAAGATGGTGACATCGTCAACATCGACGTCACCGCGTACCTCGATGGCGTGCACGGCGACTGCAACGCGACGTTCTACGTCGGGGACGTCGACGCGGAATCACGCCGGCTGGTAGAGGTGACCCGCGAGTGCCGCCAGCGAGGCATCGACGCGGTGAAGCCCGGTCGTCCACTCTCAGACATCGGTGCCGCGATCGAGGATCACGCCCACGCCAACGGTTACGGCGTCGTGAGGATGTTCGTCGGGCATGGCATCGGCGAGCAGTTCCACACGTCGCCGAGTGTTCCGCACTACTACACCCCAGAGGCCTCGACGATCATGGAGCCGGGCATGGTTTTCACCATAGAACCGATGATCACGATCGGAACCTGGCGGGAGAAGATGTGGAGCAACGGGTGGACAGCCGTCACTGCTGATGGCCGCCGCACCGCTCAGTTCGAGCACACCATCCTGGTGACAGACGACGGTGCGGTAATCCTCACGCCCGAACCTCAGTAGAGCCCGGCGAACTGGCCTGGGCTCTCGAAGAGAACCGCGCGTATACCCAACTCCCTCGCTCCGTCGACGTTGACCTGCCGGTCGTCGACGAACAGCACCTCGTCGGGGCTCGCACCAAGGGCATCGAGAACCGACTTGTAAGCAGCCGCCTCGGGCTTGACCGCGCGGAGATCGCAGCTGAAGAACTTCCGGGAAAAAGGTGCCAGCCATGGTGCGGCAGCGATCCCCGCCGCCACCTCGACGGGCGCGTTCGAGAAAAGGGCGAGGTCGAAGCCACGATCGTTCAACTGCTCAACCGCCTGGACGCTGCCGAGGTTGGGGTGGAGCCATCCGGCCACATCCGCAGCGAATATCCGGAGCAACTCGTCGGTGTCCGGTTCCCGACCGAGGACGGATGACCAGTACTCGCCGCCCGACAGATCGCCGCGGTCGTAGGCGCGTCGGTGGGTCCAGTACGCGGACCAGAAGGAATCGCTCGAACCGCGCCAACCTCCAGCTTTTTGCAATGTTTCACGGTCCCGTTGCGGAGGGGCGAGTGACAACACCTCTCCGTAGTCGCACAGCAGCCAGCTCACTCCGACCAAGCTAACTGCACTGGCCTAACTGCACCCGGCGCCGTGTTCTCCGTGCCATGCTGGGGGCATCAGGGTCTTCCTCGTCGACGGTACCTACGAGCTGTTTCGTCATTTCTTCGGAGCTCCAACCCACGTCAACGCCCGCGGCGAGGACGTGGCCGCAACGCGCGGGGTGCTGTCGTCAGTTCTCTCTTTGATCGAAGAAGGCGCGACGCACGTCGGCGTCGCTACAGATCATGTGATCGAGTCTTTCCGCAACGATCTGTGGCCGGGCTACAAGACGAGCGAGGGCGTGGATCCGGTCCTGCTCGCGCAGTTCGGCTTGCTCGAAGAGGCGCTGACGGCCACCGGTTTTGTGGTTTGGCCGATGGTCGACCTCGAGGCTGACGACGCGCTCGCGTCCGCCGCGGCCGTCTCCTCACGGGACAACGCGGTCGAGCAGGTGGTGATTTGCACACCGGACAAGGACCTCGGCCAGTGCGTCTCCGACGGGCGCGTTGTCCAACTGGATCGCCGGCGCGGCATGGTCATCGACGAGGAGGGAGTGCGAGCGAAGTTCGGTGTCGGTCCGGCTTCGATACCGGATTATCTAGCCTTGGTCGGCGACAGTGCTGACGGTTTTCCCGGCTTGGCCGGTTGGGGTGCAAAGTCAGCCGCCGCTGTCCTTGCCCGTTACAGGCACCTCGAGGAGATACCCGATTCTGCGACCGACTGGAAGGTCTCCGTGCGCGGCGGCGGCACCCTAGCGTCAACTTTGGCGGCCCAACGCGACCTCGCCTACCTGTTCAGGGATCTGGCGACGCTGCGGACCGATCCTGCCGTCCTCGGGTCTCCGGAGGATCTGCGATGGGCCGGGCCCACGCCGGCGTTCGAGGAGCTCGCCGCCAACGTCCTCGACTCGCCGGGGCTGATCGAACGCGTCCGCCGCCTGCAAGCACGCCTCGAAGCCGGCTGAGCACGTCACGTACCACCGAACACCTTCGGCTGGGACAACCCGAGAGCCCTGTGCAGCAGATCGTGATACCGCGCCCGGCTGACCTCGACCGCCCCCAAGGTTTTGAGGTGGGGCGTGGCCCACTGAACGTCGAGTAACCGGGCTTCACCCGGCAAGGCTCTCAGTATCTCGACCAAACCGACGAACGCGACCTTCGAGGCATCGGTCTGGCGGTGGAACATCGACTCGCCGGCGAACAAGCCACCCATGGTAACTCCGTAGAGCCCGCCGGCCAGTCTTCCCCGTTCGTCCCATGCTTCGACGCTGTGCACCCATCCCAGTTCGTGGAGGCGGGTGTAGGCACGGATGATGTCCTTGTCGATCCAAGCCCCGGGGCGCCGTCGGTCCGCGCACGACCAGATCACCTCGTCGAACCCCTCGTTCACCCTTATCTCGAAGCGTCGCAGTGACCGGCGAAGCGAGCGTGAGACGTGAACCTGTTGCGGCTCCAACGGGACGATGCCGCGGGGGTCCGGAGACCACCACGCAACCACGCCGCGACGTGCCGGCATCGGGAAAACGCCGCCCCGGTATGCCGCCAGCAAAGTCCCCGGCTCGAGGTCCGCGCCGACCCCGATGACCTCCGATCTGATTCCGTCTCCAGTGGACGCGGCGGCCCTCGCCAGCGCCTCCGGCCCCTCGGGGAACGCCCAGCGGGTTGGTGTCGGCTCGACCAACGGCCATGCGCTTCCCACGATTTCAGTCTGCCCCGCCGACGGAGGGCGGGGCGTCCTCGAATGGGGCCGCGCAGCAGACCGGCGGTAGCCTTCAGCCGATGTCAGAGCACCCGATGACGGAACGCCTCGACGAGTTGGCCAGCCGCAAGGAGGCGGCTCTCCACGCGGGGTCTCCGCATGCGGTCGAGCGCCAGCACTCCAAGGGCAAGATGACCGCCCGGGAGCGCATCGACTACCTGGTGGACGAAGGCTCGTTTCAGGAGCTGGACATGCTCGCGCGCACCCGGGCGCCCGGGCTCCCTGACGAAAAGCGTCCGTATACGGACGGTGTGATCACCGGGTTCGGAACCGTCGACGGCCGGAAGGTGTGCCTGTTCTCGCAGGACTTCACCGTCAACGGCGGATCGCTCGGGGAAGTCTTCGGTGAAAAGGTCCACAAGATCATGGACCTCGCGGTGTCGCTCGGCGTGCCGATGGTGGGGATCAACGACGGTGGCGGCGCCAGGGTCCAAGAGGGAGTCGTGGGCCTGCATTACTTCGGGGGGATCTTCAAGCGGAACGTCGACGCGTCCGGCGTGATCCCACAGATCAGCGTGATCATGGGGTCGTGCGCGGGTGGCGCCGTCTACAGCCCGGCGATGACCGACTTCATCTTCATGGTGCGCGACACGTCGCAGATGTTCATCACCGGCCCGGACGTGGTGAAGACGGTCACGGGAGAGGAAGTCACCCTCGAGGAACTCGGTGGGGCCCTGACTCACGCGACCAAGTCCGGCGTCGCGGCCTTCGTCACGGCCGACGAGAAGAGCTGCCTGGACGAGGTGCGCTACCTGCTCAGCTTCCTGCCGGCAAACAACATGGAGGAGCCGCCACGCTTCGATTCCGGAGACGATCCGGAAAGGCCGACTCCGGAGCTTCGGGCGCTGATCCCTCCGAGCCCGAACCAGCCTTACGACATGAAGAAGGTCATCGCGGCTGTTGTCGACGATGGCGAGTTCTTCGAGTATCACGCCCTTTGGGCGATGAATCTGGTCTGTGGGTTCGGACGCATCGACGGTCACGTTGTGGGGATCGTCGGCAACCAGCCCCAGAACCTCGCCGGCGTTCTCGACATCGAGAGCTCGGAGAAGGGCGCGCGGTTCGTGCGTACCTGCGACTCGTTCAACATTCCGCTGGTGACGTTCGTGGACGTGCCCGGGTTCATGCCTGGAACCGACCAGGAGTACGGCGGAATCATCCGCCACGGCGCCAAGCTGCTGTACGCGTACTGCGAGTCCACCGTCCCTCGCATTCAGATCATCACCCGGAAGGCATACGGCGGGGCGTACGTCGTCATGAACTCAAAGTCGATCGGCGCCGATCTCGCGTTCGCGTGGCCATCCGCCGAGCTGGCGGTGATGGGCCCTCAGGGGGCGGTCGACATCGTCTACCGGCGAGAGCTGGCCACTTCGCCTGACCCGGCCGCCCGCCGTGCCCAGCTGGTCGAGGAGTACACCGAGAAGTTCGCCAACCCCTACCTCGCCGCCGAGCGGGGGTACGTGGACGACGTCATCGACCCTTCGGAGACGCGCAAGGTGCTTTCACGTTCCCTGGATCTTCTGCGTTCCAAGCGCGAGGAGCTGCCCAAACGCAAGCACGGAAACGTTCCCCTATGAGACCCGCGGATCCCTCGCCCGAGGAGCTCGCGGCCATCGTCGCCGCGGTGGAGATCGCTTGGCCGCGGCCGGTCGTTCACGTGCCTCAGGAACCGGAGCGCGCCAGCGCGTGGCGGTTTTCCGGCAGGTGGTGGTCGAAGCCGACCCCTGTCCGCCGGGACCGCCCCTGGTTGAACCGGGCTCGCTGAATAATTCGTCTGGTAACTACGCGTTTCAACACCCTCGAGGGTTTTAAGAGGGCATGGAACCAGTTGATCCGCGCATGGGTGGCCTTCTCGAAGGCGCCGGGTCGGGAGGCCCCGACGAGCTCAGGTCGATCGTCTCGCGGGCAGGTCGCCGGCGGGCCCGCGTCGCGGCCATCGCGGCCGGGCTGGCTCTAGGCGCCGGCGGCGGTATCGGTTACGGCGTCGCGTCGGCGACCGGGGGAGGGTCCGGCCAGCAGATCGTCGCGACCGCTCCGGTCTCGGGGCCGGTCAAGCGATCGGCTGGCAGTTCGGCGACGCCGGCGTTGGGCACGCCCGGGGCTGCCGGCCCGTCGGCCGCTGTTTTCCAGCCCTCCCAGTACAAGCGGCTCTTCACTCGCCAGGCCGGGTCGATCGATATCCGCGGCTTCCTCTTCACGTTCCCCAACCCGCTGCCCTACCAGGGGGCGGCGACGTGCGAGCTCGGCGGCAGCCGCTTCCAGGCCGAAGTGTCCACACCCAACATGGTCGGGATCGCCCAAGGGTTCTTGTACCAAAACTCGACCAGCGGCCCGGTCATCGCCACCCAGCCGTCCATCGTCGGCCAGGCCGAAGGCGACCCGACCCTGGTCGTGATCGCCGACACCGCACCCAATGTGACCCAGGTACGGATGCAGTTCACCGGCGGCTCAACCGACCAGATGGAACCAGTTCAGGGGTGGGCGGCCCTGGCGGCACCGTTCCCGGGTGGCACGTCTGGCCAGAGCACCACGTCCTACGGCACGCTCACCGCGTACGACCACGCCGGCCACGAGGTGGCGAGAGTCGATGTTGAGCTCGCGCCCAAGCCGGCGGCTCCGCTGTCCCCGGGGGTCGGGGCTCCCAGTGGGGGTTCGTCCGGCTCGGGTTCGTCGGGTTCGGGTTCGTCCGGGTCGGGTTCGTCCAGTTCTGGATCTGTGCACGCCGCCGGTGGGTCGGCGACAGTTGGTGGCGCTTCCACGCCGGGTCAGGGCAGCGTCGCCTATCCCTGCGTTTACGGGGGGCCGATTCCGACGCCGTCCACCCTCCCGCCGTGCCGACCCCTTACGACGGTCAGCGGTGGCGCCACCGCCTATGCCTGCCCGGCACTCCCGCCCGCCAAGAGCAACACATCTTCGCCGTCGCCGGGATCCGGCGGCTAGGTAGACCTGACTGCAACCATGGAGGCGGTGCAGGTCCGCCAGCCAGATGAGCCTGAGCCTGGGGACCCTCGTTCCCGGGGACCACAGGGGCAATCCGGCTACGAACCGGACGCGGCCTTCAGCGCGTCGCCGGACCTCCCGACGACCGACTTCGTCGTGTGTTATCAGCTGCACTACCGCCGGCTCGTTCGGGCCTTAGGGCTCGCCGGCGCGGATCCATCCACTGCCGAAGACGTGGCCCAGGAGGCTTTCGCCCGCGCCCTCGCTCACTGGCGGCGGATCCGCCGCGGTGCTAACCCTCCCGGCTACGTCTACACGACCGGCTTTCGCCTTCTCGCCAGGGGACGCCGCCGGCGAGAGAGGGAAGCGCTCCGGGACGAACCCGCTGCGTCGACCGCTTCTGTCACCGCCGGCACCGATCCGACCGCCGCCGTCGCCACCTCGTCGGTTGCGATCGGCACCGTGCTCGCCGCCATGGCGCCCCGCCGGCGGGCGTGCGCAGTCATGTGCCTCGTGGTCGGGCTGCCGGTCCGCGAAGCCGGTGAGGCACTCGGGATTGCCGATGGGACGGTGCGCAAGCATCTCGAAGAGGCGAGGAAGGAACTGGCCGTGCTTCTCGGGCCTGCGCCCTAATAACTCGGCTAACTCCGCGTTCGGCGTTCGGCGTTCGGCGCTCGGATTGGCGGGTTGGAATCCGCTACAGCAACGACGCCAGCTCCGCCACGATCCGCCCCAACTCGAAGTCCTTGGGTGTGTAGACGGCCGCAACCCCGGCAGCCTTGAGCGCCTCGCCGTCTTCGGGCGGGATGATCCCCCCGACGACGACCGGGATGTCGATGCCAGCGGCACTAAGCCGGTCCATCACCTCTTGCACTAGCTCCAGGTGGCTTCCCGACAAGATCGACAGCCCGATGAGGTCGACGTCTTCGTCGCGTGCCACCGCGGCGATCTGTTCGGGCGACTGACGGATCCCCTGGTACACGACTTCGAAGCCGGCGTCTCGCGCAGCGACCGCGATCTGCTCGGCCCCATTGCTGTGCCCGTCGAGTCCGGGCTTGGCGACGAGGAGGCGCGGGGGTCCGCCCATCTTCGAGGCTGCTACGCGGATCCTCTCCCGTGCAGCCTGGAAACCGGTGCCGCGACCGTCGTTGACGGCAGCCGCACTGCCCACTCCGGTCGGGGCGCGGTAGTCGCCCCACAGTGCCCGCAGTGTGTCCGCCCACTCCCCGGTCGTTCCGCCGGCGTGGGCCAGTTCGATGGTGGCGGGCATGAGGTTGTCGTTGCCTTCCGCGGCACGCTTCAGTCCATCGATCGCTGCCGCGACGCGCGCCACGTCCCTTTCGGACCGCCAGCGCTCGACGTCCGCGACCATCTCGGACTCGACCGCCGGATCGACACGCAATATCGATTCGTCGCCGCCGAGTGGGGACGTTTCGCTGGTGGTGAAGCGATTGACCCCCACGACCGGTTGATCACCCGACTCGATGCGGCGGGTGCGCTGCGATTGGCTCACAACGAGGGCCGACTTCATCAGGTCGATCGCCTCGAACGCCCCGCCTGCCGAGAGGACCTCGTCGAGCTCTGACCTGGCTGCGTCGATCAGTTCGTTCGTGCGCGCTTCGATCACGCGTGAACCTTCGAAGATGTCCCCGTATTCGAGAAGGTCGCTCTCGAAGGCGAGTATCTGCTGGATCCTCAGCGACCACTGCTGGTCCCATGGCTGCGGCAAGCCGAGCGCCTCGTTCCATGCCGGAAGCTGTATGGCCCGCGCTCTGGCGCCGCGTGCGAGAGTCACACCGAGAGCTTCGAGAGTTATGCGAGGGATGTTGTTTTCCGGTTGCTGCTCGGTCAGACCGAGCGAGTTGACCTGCACCCCGTACCGAAAACGTCGCAACGCCGGATCCTCAACCCCCCATCTCGACAAGCAGATCTCGTCCCACATCGAGGTGAACGCGCGCATCTTGCACACTTCCTCCACGAACCGGATACCGGCGTTGCAGAAAAATGAGATCCGTCCGACGACTGACGGGAGCTCGCCGGCAGTCAGCTGCCCAGAATCGCGGACCGCGTCGACAACAGCGATCGCCGTGGCGAGGGCGAAGGCGAGCTCCTGCACTGGAGTCGCCCCTGCCTCCTGCAGGTGATAGCTGCAGACGTTGATCGGGTTCCACCTGGGGAGGTTTCGGACCGACCAGGAGATCGTGTCGACCGTCAGCCGCCGGCTCGGGCCGGGCGGGAAGATGTAGGTGCCCCGCGAGAGGTACTCCTTGACGATGTCGTTCTGCACGGTGCCCGTCAACGACTGCCGGTCTACAGACGTGTCGTCGGCTCTTGCCACGTACAGGCCGAGCAGCCAGGCGGCGGTGGCGTTGATCGTCATCGACGTGTTCATCTCGCCGAGAGGGATCCCGTCCATCAGCTCGGCCATGTGCCCCTTGTGCACGACTGGGACTCCGACCTTGCCGACCTCTCCGCGGGCTTCGGGGGCGTCGGGGTCGTAGCCGGTCTGGGTTGGAAGGTCGAAGGCGACCGACAGCCCGGTCTGCCCCTTGGCGAGGTTGGTCCGGTACAGGTGGTTGGATGCCTTCGCGGTGGAATGTCCCGAATAGGTGCGCATCACCCAAGGGCGGTCGGGCGACGCGAGGCGCGCGCCGGACGTCGCATCGGTCGGATCGGGCATGGCTTGCCATTCTCCCATGCCACCGCCCTCCAATCTCTCAAGATTGGCTGGTGCCAGATCTCCTCAGGCCAGCTACAGTGACCATTGCGGAGAAGGGGTCTGCCACCCCCGCGGGAAGCGACGGGTGTGCCCTTGCCGGCGCACCCGTCATACCCGCTCAACCGCTACGTTGAGCGCCAGATGACGACTGAATCCTGCGGGCCCCTCGCACTGGTGGGCGGCGGCGAATGGAACCCGGGCTGCGAGTTCGACCGCGACCTCTGGGAAGGCGCCGGGCGTCCCGAGATCGTCGTGCTGCCTACGGCAGCAGCCTACGAGCACCCTCAGCGGGCCGTCGATCACGCCGCGGCGTGGTTTGCGGAGTTCGGCGCCAAGGTGACGCCGGCCATGGTGCTCTCCCGGTCGGATGCGCTGGATCAAGCCCAGGCCGATCTGGTCAGGAAGGGGACCTTCATCTACCTGTCCGGCGGATCGCCGATGCATCTCCGGTCGGTACTGAAGGACTCGCCGGTGTGGTCGGCTCTGGTCGAGGCGTGGAACGCGGGGGCCGTGGTCGCGGGCTCCTCGGCCGGCGCGATGGTGCTGTGCGACCCGATGGTCGACCCCCGTGGGGGCGCGCTGACCCTGGGCCTCGGCCTGGTCGGCCACCTCGCCGTCCTGCCCCACTACGACACGTGGTCGGAAGAGAAGGCTCACCGAACGGTGCAGCTCGCAACCGGACATTTGCGCATCGCGGCGATCGAGGAGCGCACCGCGCTGATCCGCGATCCGGACGGCTTGTGGCGTACCGCCGGCGCCGGCGAGGTCACCGTCTACGTGGACGGAAAGCCCGCCGGCCTACAGGTGCTCGCCAACCGCTGACCGGTTGGGGAAAGCCCCCCTGCCTAGACCCCTTCGCGCCGGAACCTATTCCGCCTCTGAGATCGTCACCGACTCGATTGTGACCCGCTCGGTCGGGGTGCCCGACTGAGTGCCCACTGCGTCGATCGCAGCGACAACGTCCAAGCCGGACACGACCTTTCCGAACAAGGAGTACTGCGGAGGCAGCCTCATTCCCGACGGTCCGCTTATCACGAAGAACTGACTCCCGTTGGTGTCCGGCCCGGCGTTGGCCATCGCCAGCGAGCCGAGCTCGTACCGCCCGGGTTGGGGCAGCTCGTCCGCGAACCTGTAGCCCGGCCCTCCCGTCCCCGTACCGGTCGGGTCGCCACCTTGCAGCACGAATCCGGGGATGATCCGATGGAACACGATGCCGTCGAAGTAGTGGTAGCGGGCCAGGAAAACGAAGTTGTTGACTGTCAGGGGGGCCGCCGCTGCATCGAGCGCCATGGACATGGTCCCCTTCGTAGTAACCATGCGGGCCGAGTAGCGCTTCGACCGGTCGATGCACATGGGCGGCGGACCGTCGAAGGCCTGCTGCTGGGGGCTCGAACCGTCAGGCTCAGGGCATGGAGTTGTCACATGTGCTCCTATCGCTGGGTTCAGGACTCGGCAAGCGAAATGGACATGATCTTGTGGTACTTCGCCGGCGTACCGCCCTGGGATCCGTCCGAATTGATCTTCTCGACGATATCGAGGCCTGAGGTCACCTGGCCGAAAACGCTGTAGTTCGGGGATAGCTGGGACCCTCCGCCTGGCACCACGATGAAGAACTGCGATCCGTTGGTGTTCGGTCCGCTGTTCGCCATCGCCACGGCGCCCGGCTTGTATGCGGTGTTGCTGGAGGGCAACTCGTCGGCGAAGGAGTACCCGGGTCCGCTCGTACCGGTCGCGGTCGGGTCGCCGACCTGGTTCATGAATCCGGGGATAACCCGGTGGAACACGATCCCGTCGTAGAAGTGGTAGCCGGCGAGGAAGACGAAGCTGTTCACCGTCGCCGGCGCGTACTTCGGTAGCAGCTGGATCGTGAAGTCGCCGGCGTCTGTCTTGACCGTCGCGGTGTAGGTCTTGCTGGAGTCGAGGCAGAACGGCGGGGCGGCCGAGAACTTGGTGTACCGGGGCGACGAGCCGTCGAGGTTCGGGAAGGGGACGTGAGCCGGGGCCGGAACGATCGAGACCGCGTTCCCCGAGGCTGGCGTCGCACCCGAGCCGGCGGCGCCCCCAGCCGGCTGGTCGCAAGCGGTGCTGATGGGGGGTGCCGACCGGGCGACCAACCCGTTGGTGCTGATTGCAGTGGTCGGTGTCGAAGTCCCGACCCTCTTCGAAGAACTTCCCTGGGTTCCGGTGTAGATCGCCAGGCCGATCGCGGCTGCGACGATGACGCCGATTATCACGCCGCGGCGCACGCGGCTGCGACGTTGTTGGGCGCGCTGCAATTCGGCCATGCGCACGGCACGTCCGGCGCGTTGTCGGGATCGTTTGTCGGAGGGCACGGCGGACAAAGGTAGCCGCCAGCAGCCCACCGAAACCCAGCGGGTCAGCGGGTAGGCCGCTGGTAGCCTGGAGAGTCGTGGCCCTGCTGGTAATGAAGTTTGGCGGCACTTCGGTCGGTGACGCCGAACGGATGCGCAACGTCGCGGACTACGTGGCCCGCAGCGTCAAGCGGGGCAATCAGGTCGTGGTCGCCGTCTCGGCGATGGGCAAGGAGACCGACGAGCTACTTCACCTCGCCGGCCAGGTCTCGGGCACCCGTCCCGGCCGCGAAATGGACATGCTGATCACTGCAGGTGAGCGCAAGGCAATGGCGCTGCTGTGCATGGCTCTTCACGATGCCGGCATTCCGGCCGACAGCTTCACCGGCAGCCAGGCGGGCATCATCACCGACACGGCGCACACCAAGGCGAAGATCGTCGACGTCCGCGCCGACCGGATCCGTGAAGCACTCGCACAGGGCAAGGTGCCTGTGGTCGGCGGAGCGCAAGGTGTTTCCACCGACCGGGATGTCACGTTCCTCGGCAGGGGCGGCACGGATACGACAGCAGTGGCTCTCGCCAAGGCGTTGCAAGCGCAGGCGTGCGAGATCTACACCGACGTGTCGGGCGTGTTCACCGCGGACCCCCGCGTCGTGCCCGAGGCACGCCGGCTCAAGAGGATCAGCTTCGAGGAGATGCTCGAGATGTGCGCGGCAGGCTGCCCGAAGCCTGCGATGCGCTCGGTCGAGTTCGCTCGCAACCATGGCGTTCCGCTGCACGTTCGCTCGGCGTTTACTTGGGAGCCTGGTACCTGGATCGAGGAGGAAGACCCCGAAATGGAGCAAGCCATCATCTCGGCTGTCGTCTCGGACAGCTCCGAGGCGAAGCTGACGGTTACAGGGGTTCCGGACCGGCCCGGCATCGCGGCGAGGTTGTTCAGAGCGCTGGCAGATCGCTCGATAAACGTCGACATGATCGAGCAGAACGTCTCCCTTGCGGGCACGACCGACATCTCGTTCACGGTGCCGCACGAAGACCTCGAAGCGGCGAGCGAGGTCTGCCGGGGCCTTCAGTCGGAGATCGGGGCCCACGACATTCTGGCCGACCCCGATGTGGCAACAGTTTCGATCATCGGCGCCGGAATGAAAACCCACCCCGGTGTTTCCGCGACGATGTTCGAGGTCCTTGCGGGAGAAGGCATCAACATCGAAATGATTTCGACGTCGTCGATCCGGCTGACCTGCGTTGTGCGCGCTGACCTTGCGGAGAAGGCGATTGTCGCGCTGCATCGTGCCTTCAAGCTCGAGGGCGAGTGAGATGCTGACCGTCGGTGTCTACGGGGCGACGGGCCAAGTCGGCGCGGTGATGCGCGCCGTGCTTGAACAGCGCCGGTTCCCTCACGACAAGCTCCGGTTGTTCGCCAGCGCCCGGTCGGCGGGCCGCGAGATCGAGGGCATCGAAGTCGAGGACGTGGCGAAAGCCGACAGCCGCGGCGTTGACGTCGCACTCTTCTCCATGGGTGCGTCCGCGTCCCGAGACTTCGCGGAAAAAGTCGCCGCCGCCGGTGCCATAGTCGTCGACAACAGCTCAGCGTGGCGCATGGACCCCGAATGCCCGCTTGTCGTTCCGGAGGTCAACGCAAACGAGCTAGACCGAATCCCCAAAAGAATCGTCGCCAACCCCAACTGCACAACGATGGTGTGCATGCCGCCGCTCGCCGTGTTGCACGAAGAAGCAGGGCTCCGTCGAGTCGTCGCTTCGACGTACCAGGCGGTGTCGGGAGCCGGGCTGGCGGGGACGGCCGAACTCGACGAGCAGATTCGAGCCCTGTGGGAGAAGTCGACCGCGCTCGCGCTCGATGGCTCGGCGTTGACCTATCCCCCGGCGAAGTCGTTCCCGGGTCCGGTCGCGTTCAACGTCCTTCCCCACGCCGGAACCTTCGACGGTAACGAGACAGCTGAAGAGCTCAAGTTCCGCAACGAGAGCCGGAAGATACTCCGCATCCCGGACTTGGCGGTCTCCGTGACGTGTGTTCGGGTGCCGGTGTACACCGGCCACTCGTTGTCGTTGAACCTGACCTTCGACCGTCCGATCAACGCAGATCGGGCGCTCGAGCTGCTGCGAGGTGCGGTGGGCGTGGAGGTCGTGGACGTGCCCACGCCGCTGTTGTCCGCCGGCGGCGACACCTGCCTGGTCGGGCGGGTGCGGCAGGACTACAGCGACCCATCGGGCTGCGGGCTGACGATGTTCGTTTCGGGCGACAACCTGCGCAAGGGCGCGGCGCTCAACGCCGTGCAGATCGCTGAAGCATTGCTCGAACGAGGAGTCATCGCCGCATAGGCGGCCGGTGCCGCAACCTGAATCGTTGGGCGCCTGGCCAACCTCGGCAGCGCGCGCGTGGCGACGACGTATACGCCGGCGCTGACCGGAAGCAGCGCCGCGGCAACCATGCCGTCGAGCCACCAATGGTTTGCCGTGGCCACAACGGCAAACACTGTTGCCGCCGGGTGCGCGACGATCAGCCACCGCCATCGGCTCTTGCTCACGACTATCACCGCGACGGCGATAAAGACCGCCCACCCGACGTGCACCGATGGCATCGCTGCGAGCTGCGTCGCATCACCGATACCTCCGGGTGCGTACACCGATTCCCTATAGCGCATCGCGGTGTCGACGAATCCCAGGCCGGGCATGAGCCGCGGCGGCGCAACCGGGATCATTTGGATGAGAAGGCACCCCCCGGTGAGGATCGCACCGATCGTCCGCCACTTCGCGTACTCGTCGCGGTGGCGGAAATAGAGCCACAACAGAAAACCGATCAGCGCGGGCACGTGCACGATGTCGTAGAAACCATTCAGGGCTTCGACCAGGTGCGGGTAGGACAACACCAGGCCCTGAATGTCAACCTCGCTCGGCAAGTGCATGGCTCGTTCCGCGTTCCAAACCCACCGGCCGTTGCTTACGGCGCCGGCGACGTGATTTACAGCGAGGCTGCCGCCTTCCTGCCACAGGGCGTACAGACCGAGGACGATCGCGGTTTCCACCGCAAGATCGGATCGCTTAGGTGCACGCTGCGCGGCACGCAGGGTCACCCCTGCGACGAGGAGGCATGCGGCCACGGCTGCGGCCCAGGTCCAGGGGACTAGCACCGGCCTCAGAAACTACCCCTGGCGACTCCCCGGCGACCTTCTCGCCCAAACGAGTGTACGGAAGGAGGGTGGAGCACCCGGAGTTGTTAAATCCGTCTGGCCCTGACCTAGCCTGCGCGTTATGGACATCAACGGAGTGTCAGCGATCGTCACCGGCGGGGCGTCGGGTCTGGGCGAGGCGACCGTCCGGCTGCTAGCCGAGCGGGGCGCACGGTGTGTAGTGCTGGATATGAACGACTCCCGAGGCGAGCAGCTCGCCAAGGAGGTCGAGGGGATCTTCGTTCACGCCGACGTCACCAACTCCGACGAGGTCATCGCCGCAGTGGAGGCAGCGAAGGACATGGGTCCGCTCCGCGCCCTCATCAACTGCGCCGGCGTCGGGTGGGCGATGAGGACGATCGGCAAGGACGGTAGCTACGACTCGGCGCACAACCTGGACGCCTTCACCAAGGTGCTTTCGATCAACCTGATCGGGACGTTCAACTGCATCCGACTGGCTGCGACGGCGATGAGCCAGACCGAGCCGCTGGCCGACGGTGAGCGCGGCGCCATCGTCAACACGGCTTCGCTTGCGGCCTTCGACGGCCAGATCGGCCAGGCCGCCTATTCGGCGTCGAAGGGGGGCGTTGTTGGGATGACCCTGCCGATCGCGAGAGATCTGAGCGTGGTCGGAATCCGGGTGAACACGATCGCCCCCGGTCTCATCGACACCCCGATCTACGGCTCGGGCGACGCCTCGGAGGCCTTCAAGGAGAAGCTGAAGAGAGACGTCGTTTTCCCGGACAGGCTCGGCCACCCCGACGAATTCGCCAGTCTGGCAGTGGAGCTCGTTACCAACAGCTACATGAACGGGGAAACCATCCGCATCGACGGCGCCGCGCGCCTCCAGCCGAAGTAGGCACGATGGCGACGATCGACTACACAACCGACGGCCACGTTGCCATTATCACTATCAACCGCCCCGAGGCCCGAAACGCTGTAAACGGCGAAGTGGCACGAGGAGTAGAAGAGGCGATCGATAATCTCGAGGGTGACGACTCTTTGTGGCTGGGCATATTGACCGGGGTTCCGCCGGTGTTCTCTGCGGGAGCCGACCTCAAGGAGATCAACGCTGGTCGCGCGGGGGATCTGCAGACAAAGCGAGGCGGTTTCGCGGGGATCACCCGACGAGAAAGGAGCAAGCCGATCATCGCGGCCGTCGACGGGCCGGCTCTCGCCGGCGGAACCGAGATCACCCTCGCATGCGACCTCATCGTCGCCTCCAAGACGGCGCAGTTCGGAATTCCGGAGGTCAAGCGATCCTTGGTCGCCGCCGGCGGCGGACTCTTCCGACTTCCGAGGAAGCTTCCTTTCAACATCGCAATGGAGCTCACCCTCACCGGCGACCCTATCGACGCGGAACGGGCCCACAACTTCGGCCTGGTCAACGTGCTCTGCGAGCCCGGTGAAGCGCTCGCCAAGGCAAAGGAACTCGCCAAGCGCGTCGAGGCCAATGCTCCGGTCGCTGTGCGGGAGTCGCGCAAGGTGGTCTACGCGGCGATGACGGAGGACGAGGACTCTGGCTGGAGCCTGTCCGCCAAGGCGATGGCCGTGGCCATGAGCAGTGAGGACATGAAGGAAGGCCTCACCGCGTTCATCGAGAAGCGGCCTCCGAACTGGTCGGGAAAATGAACCGGACTCGGGCGTAGGGTCTCGCTCATGACCCAGGTTGACTTCCACTTTGACGTGATGTGCCCGTGGGCGTACCAGACGAGCAAGTGGATCCGAGAGGCCTCCAGGGTTCGCGACATCGACATCCGGTGGCGCTTCTTCTCGCTCGAAGAAGTCAACCGAGAGGACGGCAAGAAACACCCCTGGGAGCGGCCTTGGTCTTACGGGTGGTCGATGCTTCGGGTCGCTGCCATGCTTCGCCGCCGTCCCGACGGCAACGCGGCGGTCGACCGGTTCTATGCGGACGCCGGCTGGGCCCTTCACGAGGACGGGCTGAAGGTGCACACCCCGGACGGGGTCGCAGCAGTTCTCGAAGCCGAGGGGCTCGACCCGGGGATCGTTGAAGCGGCCATCGCCGATGAGACCACGAACGACGACGTGCGCGCCGATCACGACGCGGTTCTGGCTCTCGGCGGTTACGGCGTCCCCACCTTGCTGCTGGACGGCCGGACCACTCTGTACGGGCCGGTCGTCACCCCCGCGCCGAGCGGTGAAGAGGCGGGCCGGCTATGGGACCTCGTGGCGGGATGGGCCGAATTCCCGCACCTTTACGAGCTCCGGCGCCCCAAGACGGCTGTCGACTGGGAGCACATCCAAACGAGCTTCACTCCCTATTTGGACGCCCGCGACTGGCGCACCATCGAAAGGCCGGTGGCCTGAAATGCCAAGCAGCCCCAGCAACTGCGCCCCGGGGATCGCAGCAGCCAGCCGCGCGGCGGACCTGACCTCCCAGCTCGAGGAGGTCTGGAGGGAGCTAGCCGAACTTGGTGCTCGACTCGACGACTCCAACTGGCACACCATCACGCCCTGCCCGGGTTGGGATGTTGCGGCGCAGTACGCCCACTTGGTCGGTACCGAGTCGATGCTTCTGGGGCGTGCCAATCCCGAGGTCGAACCCGGAAAGGGAGATCACGTCCGCAACGACATTGGAGGATTCAACGAGGTCTGGGTGGTCGCCCTGTCCGGATGTCCCCGAGAGGAGGTGCTCGCCCAGTTCCAGGAGGTCATCGCGGAGCGAACCAAGGCGTTGAGGGCAATGAGCGAGGAAGATTTCACAGAGCCGTCCTGGACGCCGGTGGGAAAGGCGGATTACCGGCGCTTCATGCAGATCCGGGTGTTCGACTGCTGGATGCACGAGCAGGACATCCGTGACTCGGTCGGCCAACCCGGCCACGAGACTGGTCCCGTTGCGGAGCAGTCGATCGACGAGATCGTCCGCGCCCTCGGTTTCGTCGTGGGCAAGAAGGCCGGCCTTCCGGCGGATTCGACGGTCAGCTTCCGGCTTACCGGTCCGGTCCACAGGAATTTGGACGTCGCTGTGGTCGAAGGACGAGCGAGGGTCGTCCCATCGCTCGACGCCGCCCCCACGGTGAGCTTGTCCCTGTCATCGGGAGCCTTCACCCGGTTGGCGGGCGGACGGGTCGAGCCGGCGACCGTCCTCGGCGGGGCATTGGGCGGCGTCGGCATGGAAGGCGACCGCGAGCTCGGCGAGAAGGTGGTCTCCAACTTCGCGTTCACCATCTGACACGACCGTTGAGTCAACGCTTCGAGCGGTGCGCTTCGAGGACCTGGTCCGACAGCCCCACTCCGATCCTCGCTTGAATGTTTGCCGCGAGCGCGGGTGTGATGGAACCGATGAGCGCGCCGGCCTTTACCCCTAGAGGCGCGACATCGATTTCGGCCTTGTTCGATCGAATCGCCTTGATCACGCTCGCGGCGACCGCCTCTGGCGAGACGGTACCCATCCCGAACGGCGGTTTTGCTCCAGTTTCGGCGTACATTCCCGCATCGCGTACGAATCCGGGAAAGATGACCGAGCACCCGATCCCGCTGCCGGCCAGGTCCGCGCGGAGCGATCCCGCGAAACCGCGCAGCCCGAACTTGGTCGCCGAGTACAGGGCAGCCCCTTTCGAGGGGACCTTTCCGGCGAGCGACGATATGTAGACGAAGTGACCGGATCCGCGTTCCTTGAAGCTGGGAAGCAGCGCCGTAGTCATCGCGATCGGACTGGCAAAGTTGACCTCGAGCGCTCGGTACACCTGCTCTTGGGTCCATTCGGCGAGGTCCCCGTCTGCGGGGACGGCTGCGTTCGCCACAAGCACGTCGACCCTCCCGGCTTCTTGAAGGATGCGGGCGCTGTCCTCGCGTACTGCGAGATCCGCGACGATCGCCTCGCCACCGACCTCGGAGGCAATATCGGCGAGGGCTTCCGACTTCCTCCCGGTCAAGACCAGTTCGGCGCCCTCTCCCCGTAGCGCACGGGCGATTGCGCTGCCGAGCCCTCCGTACGCACCGGTCACCAGCACACGAGCCCCAGCCAGTCGAGTCATGGGTTGAAGATCGCGCCGGATATCGCAGGTTTGCAAGGCTGGGCGCCGTGTTCGACGACCTACTAGCTGCCAACCGACGCTACGCCGCCGAATTCTCGCTGAAGGACCTGCCTGTGCCCGCGGCCAGAGGTTTCGGCCTGATCACGTGCATGGACACCCGGATCGATCCTCTGGCGATTCTCGGGCTACGGGTGGGTGACGCCAAGATCCTGCGGAACGCCGGCGGCCGGGTGACGCCCGACGTGTTGAGGTCGATGACGCTGGCCACATCGCTTCTCGAGGTGACCCACATAGCAGTGATGCACCACACCGGCTGTGCGCTCGCGGGGAAGACGGACGCCGAGGTGTTCGAAAGCCTGCCGGAGCAACAGCGTGAGCACCTTTTCGGCGTCGACTTCCTCGCCATGCCTGACCCGGACACGGCCCTCGAGGAGGATGTTCGCATCCTCCGATCCTGGTCCGGAATGCCGGCCAGCATCGCTGTCGAGGGCTGGCGGTACGACGTCCACACCGGCAGGGTCGCCAGATTGATCGACAAGTCCCATTGAAGGCGCACAGGTTCGGCGCGGGGCTGGTCGCCGCGATCGCGTTCGGTGGAGCCGCCGGAACCGTTGCTCGCGCCGCGGTCGAGGAGGCCTGGCAGACCGGCGCTACAGACTTCCCGTGGGCGACGTTCGTGGTAAACCTCGCCGGGTCACTTCTGCTGGGCCTGCTGGTTGCCGGGCTCGAGCGGTCCGCTCCGTCTCGCTACCCGAGAGCTCTGCTGGGCACCGGTTTCTGCGGAGGCTTCACCACGTTCTCGACGTTCTCGGTCGAGACCGACTCACTGGTTCGGGCAGGTCGATCCGGGATCGCTGTCGTGTACGCCATCGTTTCAACCGCGGGAGGATTGCTTGCACTCTGGGTTGGTGCAAGGTTCGCCCGACTCCGGAGAAGGGAGGTCTGATGGAGCTGTCAGGTCCCGCCAAGCGGCTGACGATCGTGGTCGGGGAGCAGGATCGAGCCGGACACCACTCGCTGGCCACCGAGATCGTTCACCGTGCGCACGCCGCGGGCATCGCAGGAGCAACCGTGATTCGCGGCGTGGAAGGATTCGGCAAGTCGAACCACATCCACACGACGAGGATCCTTTCACTGTCCGACGACCTGCCGCTTGCGGTTGTCATTGTCGACACCGCCGAAGCAGTGGAGCGCTTCGTCGAGTCGGTTCTCCCGCTTGTAGAAGGGGGGTTGGTCACGGTCGAGGACGTGGACGTTCGGCACTACTCGCGGCATCCAACCGACGCGGGCGAAGACGGATCCGCGGATCGGGGCTGAGCGTTGTCGTGGTGGGAGTGGTTGCTGATAGCCGCGGCCGGCGCCCTGGGAGCGCCACTCCGCTACGTGATCGACTCCTTGATCAGCGATCGAGCGGGTGGTGTGTTCCCCGTCGGCACAATGGCGGTGAACCTCTCGGGGTCCTTCTTGCTGGGAGTCCTCACCGGGCTTGTCCTCTATCACGGTTTCGGAGACATCCCCAAGCGAGTAGTGGGGACCGGCCTGCTCGGTGCTTACACCACCTTCTCCACGTTCAGCCTGGAGACCGTCGCACTGGCAGAAGCCGGGGAATCGGGCCTCGCTGTCAGGAACGCGGTGTACAGCGTCCTCGCGGGATCGCTCGCCGCAGCTGCCGGCTGGGGCCTGGCAGCGCTGTGAGCGGTACGCTTCGGGGTATGACGACGCACGCGCCTCGAGCCGCCTTCAAGACCTTCGAGGAGTCCACCGCCGAGGACTGGGCGCTGATCTCCCCGCAGTTGAACATCACGCAAAGCTTCGTGCCGGACCGGGTGATCGGCCTTCTCCGCGACCTCAAGTCCGACCACGGCGGGTTCCCCGTTGACCGCTTGGAGCATTCGCTCCAGACCGCCACCCGTGCACAGCGGGATGGCCGCGACGACGAGTACGTGCTCTGCGCGCTGATTCACGACATCGGGGACACACTCTCGCCGTTCAACCATCCCTCCATCGCGGCCGGAATACTGAAGCCCTTCGTGTCTGAAGCAAACCACTGGATGGTGGAGCAGCACGGCATCTTCCAGGGCTACTACTTCTGGCAGCACATCGGTCTGGACCGCAACACGCGCGAGGCTTACAGGGATTCGCCCTACTTCGAATACACCGAGGAGTTCTGCGCGAAGTACGACCAGACCGCGTTCGACTCCGACTACAAGAGCGAGCCGCTCGAGCACTTCGAGCCGCTCATCCGATCGAAGCTGGTCACCACGGTCCCGGCGCAGTAAACGAGACGCGGCGGGGTGGACCCGTCGGGGGCAAGCAGGCTCACCCGAACCGAACTAGAATATTTTTCTAATGACGGCGGGGCCCGATCGCCGGCGCAGGACGGCTGTACGTCGAAGCGAGATTCTCAACGCGGCTCTCGAAACCGTCGTTGAGGTTGGCGAGTCCGGAAGCTACGTGGAGGAAGTGTGCCGGCGAGCATCCGTCAGTGTCGGCACCCTTTACCACCACTTCGGTTCTAAGGACCAGCTGATCGCAACGCTCCACTACAGCGTCCTGAATGACTATCAGCGAGGCGCCGGAGCGATCCTCGCCGCGGACCCACCCGCGGAGCGCGGGATCAAGGAGACGGTGGACTACCACCTGCGGTGGCTTCTGAGACACCGGCGTCAGGCGATGTTCCTGTTGCGACAACCGTTCGCCGGTTACCGGTCGGCAGACTTGCCATCCGATCTGCTCGAAGAGAACGAGGCTTTCTTGTCGGTAGTGCGGTCCTGGTTAGACCGCAGAATGTCGGAAGGAACGGTTCGACCCCTGCCGTTCGAATTGGTGGTCGCCCTACTGATAGGCCCGGTGCACCACTGGGCTCGCTCGACGTTGTTCCACGGCACTCATTCGCCGGCGAGCATAAAGGCGGCCTCCGAAGCGATCGCCGAGGGGGTGTGGCAGGCGCTCAGACCAACTGGTCCTCGATCTCCTCGCCCATCAGGAACGCGCCATACGAAGTCAGTGCCTGGTCGGACCCGTTGACCACGTGGTGTCCACCGGCCTGAGCATCGCGCCACAGGCGCTGGATCGGGCTCTTAAGGGACAAGCCGCGCCCGCCCGCCAGAGAGAAGATTGAGTTGGCGGCGTCGATAGCCCTCTTGGTCGCCATCACCTGATCCCGCCTGGCCCGGGCCCTCACTTCGAGCGGCGCCTGCTGCCCTTCAATCGCGTAGGCGTAGACGTCGCCGAGGTTGTCGAGCATCTGCACTCTCGCCGCGTCGATCTCCGCCGAAGACTCCGCGAGCCTCGCCATGCTCACCGCCGGCCAGATTCGTTTGGCGTCGAACGGGCTCGCGGCCGGCCCCGGTGGGATGTACCCGCTGACCCGGCTCTTGACCAGGGCCACGGATTCGTCGAGCATCCCTTTGGCCATTCCGACGAGGGGCGCACTCACCGCGTTGAGGAACATGGATCCCCAGGGCACCCGAAAGAGCGGGGCAGTGTTGACCTCGACCCCCGGGCATCGGTGCGCCTTCAGGTCCGGCCAGCTCATGCTGTGGGTATCGGGGACGAATGAGTCGTCTACGACTATGTCGTTGCTTCCTGAGCCGGACAGCCCGGCGACGTGCCAGACGTCGACGATCTCGTAGTCGGCGCGGGGGAGAAGGAAATGGCGCATCTCGACCGGTTTGCCGTCGCCGTCGTAGACGAACCCACCGACGAACACCCAGCGGGCGTGCTCGCATCCCGACGAGAAGGACCACCGACCGGTCAGTCGAAAACCCCCTTCGACAGGCGTCGCCTTGCCGACGTAGTTGTACGAAGAGCTGATCCATGTGTCCTGGTCGTCGCCCCAGACCTCCGCCTGGACCGAATCGGCGTACAGGCCGATGTGCCAGTTGTGAACACCAACGACCCCAAGAACCCAACCTGCGGCGCCGTCGAACTGGGAGGCGATCATCATCGCCTCGACGAAGACCCTCGGGTCCGCTTCGAGCCCTCCGTAGCGGGCCGGCTGGGCCAGGCGCATGACGCCCGTCTCGCGCAGGATCTTGGCCGACTTGTCGGACAGGCGACGCTCCTCCGCGTTGACGGCTGCCTCAGCCTTCAGCTCGGGCCCAGCAGCCCTCAAGGCGTCGATAGCCGGATGAGTGAACTCACGCATAGTCGAATATTTTTCTAGAAATGGTTCTCTGGCTCAACCGGCGGGGTCCCGGCGAGTGGGACGCCGATCGGCGCACCTACCTGATGCCGTGGTCGGCGGCCCAGCGGATCAGTTCGTCCCTGCGGGTGAGGTGAAGCTTGTGCAGGATGTTCCTGACGTGGTTCTCCACTGTCTTCTCGGCGATGAACAACTCCTTGCCAACCTGCCGGTACGTGTATCCCCGTCCGACCAGCCTGAGGACCTCACGCTCGCGATCGGACAGAGGATTCCCGCCGAGCACGTCCCGAGCGACCCGGCGGAATTCGCCCAGCAACAAGGTCGCAAGTTGTGGCGCAAAGGGCGGATCGCCGGCGGCCGCACGGAGCAGTTGCTGGTACAACTCCGGTCCGGGCGTCGACTTGGTCAAATAGCCGAACGCCCCGCAGGCAACAGCATCGAGCAGATCGCGCTCGTGTTCCGAGACGGTGAACACGACCACCTTCACCGTTTCTCCGTGGCGGGTGACCGACTCGCGGACCACCCTCAGGCCGCCTCCTCCGGGCATGTTGAGGTCGCAGACGACCAGGTCCGGTACCTCGGCATCGATCATCTCGAGCGCTTCGGACGCGTCTCCGGCTTCACCGACCACCTCGAAAGGCGGACCCAGGTCAGCTCTGATCCCTGAGCGGACGGTCGGATGATCGTCCGCGATCACGACTCGGATCGGTTGCGCAGCTGCAGGGTTTTCGCTCGTCACCGTTTGCTCGCCGGTTCTGTCACGGGCACCGTGATGGCGACCTCAGCGCCGTCTCCCGGCGAGGACGTGAACCGCACATCACCGCCAACACTTTCAACCCTGCCGCGGATGCTGCTTGACATGCCTACGCGTTCGGTCGCCTTCGTTGGATCGAAGCCGGAGCCGTCGTCCTTGATGCTCACAAACAACCCACCGCTCTGCTCGTCGAGATCGGCGAATACCACGACTCTTCGCGCCGCGCCGTGCTTCGCGGCATTGGTCAGCGCTTCGAGCACTGCGCCGCCGACCGCCTTCACGGTCTCGGGACCGGCTGAAGGAACATCTTCGCTCGTTGTAACGGTCACGTCGCAAGCGGGCCATGAGCGCTCGAATTTCGCAACCACCGACCTGAGTTCCGCCGCGACGGTGCCGGGTCGTTCGTGGTCGCCGAAGAGGTACGACCGGAGGTCACGTTCCTGCTCCCGGGCGAGCCTTGCGATCTCCGCAGACGGGGAGCGTCTTTCGATGAGGCTAAGCGTCTGGAGGACCCCGTCGTGCAGGTCCCTGGCGATCCTTTCGCGGGATTCCGCATCGGCTAGGTCGCGCTGCGCGGAACGCAGAATGGTGATCACGATGCCGACCGCAAGTCCGAAAGCTATCCAGGAAACACCGGTCGATATGACGGACAGCGCCTGACGTCCGCCTTGACCGGGTGCGGTTCCGCCTACAGCCGCCGCCAGGCCCCGAGCGGCGGTGAGCAGTCCTCCTACTCCGACACCCCACAGCAATCCGCCTGCGACCGTTGCGACCAGAATTGCAGGGATCGGCCAGCTGCCGGCGAGGGTTTGCCCGGTGATCCTGCCTTGCCTTACCCATCCATCTGCGATGACGACCCCAAGTGCAACCGCCACCTCGACGGCGACCGCTGGAAAACTCACTGCCCGTCTCCACTGGCCGCCCCTCAGGCTGGCGTGCGCCGCGAATGTGACCGCACCGGTCGCTGCCACCGCGGCTAACGCGACCGAAGGGTGGTCGACCCTGTGGAGATTGACCAGGGCGACGACGGCGAGCCACGCCCACGCCGCCCATCTCAACCACGCGGCGCCGATGAGCACGCCTCTTTCCACCCCACCACGATGCCTTATCGCGGGGCCCTGCGGCGGGTATCCGGCGGAACACTGGGGTCTTCAGTGTCGAACCGATGCAGGAAGCCGTACGCCCATATTCCTAGGGTGACACTTATCGACAGCGAGAATCCCACGTTCAACGCTCCGGCACCCAACACCCCATTCGACTGCGAGTGTGTCGACAGAAGCGCTGACGTGAGCGTGTGTACGTAGAACAGCAGCCGGATCGCGCCGACGATCACGCATGCCCACAACAGCGTCATTGCGAGGTTGCGGCGGGGACGGCTCCAGGCCGCAACCGGGTCCTCCCGGTCGACCTTCGCCGCCCACGCGTGTGACCAAACCGCGAAAGGAAGCAAGCAGATCAGTAACGACAGGCTTGCTGCCAACGCCGTGCGATGTACTGGGTGAACCAGCCCGTCGATGATCAGGTGGCCGGACGTTCCGGCGGCCAACGCAGAGAACCCGGTCGTGACGAGGAGGGTGGCGTATCCGAGCGGGTGTTCGTTGAAGCGGCTGCGATACGACCCGGCCACGCTCGCCGCGGCGATCGGAGCCCATCCCTCTCTACGCAGTTGGTCTTCGACCCCCGCAGGGTGGGTGAGATTAGCTTCGCAGTAGTCGAGCCAAGCCTCGATGGCCCCCATTGGTGTTGGTTGTACCGGGCCCGTCCAGTTTGGAGGGGTTGCAGTCTGATTCACCGTTTCGCTCCTTATGCGACCCGTCGGCTTGGCGGGATCTAGTAGGAGTGAAAAGGAAGCGAAGGAACCCCGAAAGTCCCCAGATGGAAATGGGGGCTACACCCCAGGGCGGTCGAGATCGCCGTCACGCCAGAAGCCGGTGAGCGGTAGTTCGCAATCGCCGGCTGAATACCGCTTCAATCGGGCGAGCCCATCGCTGGACAGCACGTCGATGACGTCGAAGAACAGGCCCGGGCCGGCAGCTCTCAGCGGCTCGCCGCCCGGCCCTTGCGGGATCGAGGTGGTCAGCACCGCGATCCTTGCCTCCGGTCCCAGGCTGCCTCGAAACGCAGCCACCCGGCCGAGTGTCCGCCAGACCGATTCCGCGCGGGAGAGCCCGCCCCGGCGGCTGGTGTTCGGGCCGGCGATCTCGAAGTACCAGGCGACACCCAGCCGGTCGGTGGCGACGAGGCCGATCGTGACCCCCGTGCCCGGGATCCGCTTGTTGCGTTGCCGAACTTCGAAACCGGCGTCGACGATGGCCGACTCGGACAAAGCGGCGGCGGTCTCTGGGTTGGGTTGACTCAACGGGACCGGTTTCGCGCTGGCTTCCTTGACCCGCCGCTCGGCTATCTCCACGTACGCCGGGTCGAGGTCGTAGCCGGCATAGCGCCTTCCAAGCCGTGAGGCCGCAACGAGCGTCGAGCCGCTTCCCATGAACGGGTCGAGCACGAGGTCGCCGGCGTAGGTGTACAACCGGATCAGCTGCTCCGGCAGTTCGACTGGGAACGGCGCCGGATGCCCCACCCGTTTGGCGCTCTCGGGCGGGATCGACCAGACGTCGAGCGTGAGGGTCATGAAGTCGTCGGCGGTCATGGTGTTTTCAGAGGGAAGCCCACTGGCGGATCGGCGTTTTGCCGGAATTGCGCGATCGAACCGGCCCTTGGAGGCGACTATGACTCGCTCGGTGACGTCCCGCAGCACCGGATTGGCCGCGCTCGAGAACGATCCCCAAGCGCACGAGCCATTGGCCCCCTCGCCCTTCTGCCAGATGATCTCTCCTCGCATGAGGAGGCCAAGATCATCCTGGAGAATGCCGATCACGTCGGCCGACAGGCTCCGGTACGGCTTGCGTCCGAGGTTGGCGACGTTGACGGCGATCCGACCGCCGGGCTCGAGTTTCTTGACGCATTCCGAGAACACTTCGCGCAGCAGTTGCAAGTACTCCAGGTACGAACCGGGAACTCCGTCGCGATCGAGTTCCTCCTCGTACTCCTTTCCCGCGAAGTACGGAGGTGACGTAACCACCAACGCGACGGATCCGTCATCGATCGCGTCCATCGAACGCGCGTCGCCGCAGACGAAAGGCTCGACGACGGGCGTGGGTGCGAGCACTGTCTCCTCGGCGCTCAACTGCGGCGGGCGGAAACGCTGGTAGAAGCCGCTGGCGTCGTGGCTTTCGCGGCGGCCGACGCCAAAGTTCGACGTGGATGTGCGCCGGCGGTGGACCATTCGAGCTCGGAGCAATCCTAGTTCCACCAGCAATGGTCATTCGGAGATGTCACGATCTGTCTGAATCCGAAATGAGTCCAGATAGCCCTTGTGCTCTTCGTGGTGCGCGCTAGTGTCTCGCCCGACCGGATGCCAGTGGGGCGCCTGTCGAGGAGAGGGAGAAAGGGGCAGCAGTGAACTCACTCATGGGCCCACGTCGTGCCGCCGCGGGATTTTGGCGACGCTCGGCCGCGGTTGCTGTGGTGGCGGCCTTGTGCTTTGGCGGAACTCTGGTAACCGGAGTCGGAACGGCATCCGCTATCACCGCTAACTCGGTGTCGTTGTCGCAATCCAACGCGAGGCCCTTCGTTGGGTCGAACGACGTCTTCACCGCGACGGTGACTAGCAACGGCACGCCCGTCGCTGGAGACCACGTCAAGTTCAGCCCGAGTGGCGGACTGCTTCCCAACGAGGCTTACGTCGGCATCGCCAACTACGGGGGTGCAGGTGGCGGTTACTGGCTCGCCGGCATCGACGGGACGGTCCTACCGGAGGGTCACGCTCCTGACTTTGGCCCACCGCGTGGAACGCTGACTATCGCTATCGCCCCCACGGTTGACGGACTTGGATACTGGCTTCTCCATCTTGATGGGACGATCACTCCCGAGGGTGATGCGGTCTCCAGCGGCGATGCTTCGGCGGCGAACTCCTTCGCCGTCGCTATAGCTGGTGGGCCAGACGCCCATTCCTACTGGATCCTTCTTTCTGACGGAACGATCAAGCAGTTCGGAACCGCGGCGTCGGTCGGTCCGTTTAACGCTTCAACTGCTCCGGTGATCGGCATGGCCACCAATCCGACCCACACTGCGGTCACGGTGTGCGCAGCGGATGGGAGCTGCCAGCACTTCGGGGCGGGAGCTCCCGCTGGAGATTTCACGAGCGCAGTCGGAAACAATTCGCTGGTCGCAGTGGCAGCGACTACGGCAGGAGATGGGATGTGGGGCCTGCTGTCCGACAACACCACGATCGTCGCCACCCCCGGCTCAGCGACCGGGGGCACGAACGTGTCCGATCACAACACCCCTATGGTGGGTCTCGCGCCGGGATCGAATAGCTCCAGCTATCTCGTTGTCGGGCTCGACGGACAGGTCGTGTCCGTCGGCGCCGGCGCGGCCAATGTCGGTGACGCGTTCACGCAGGTCACCAACGCGCAAGGCGTCGCAACTCTGACGGTCACCTCGTTCGGCGCCAATACCACGGTGATGCATGCAACGGATATCCCGTCGACAGTGGTTTCGAACTTCCTCAACACCACGTGGATCATCCCGCCGGGGTACTGGATGGCGGGTTCGGACGGGGGCGTGTTCAACTTCGGCGTTGCCCGCTTCTTCGGGTCGCATGGTGGTTCGCCGTTGAACAGGCCGATTGTTGGTATGGCTGCCACGCCTGATGGTGGTGGTTACTGGCTGGTGGCGTCTGATGGTGGGATCTTCAATTACGGGGACGCCGCCTATCTCGGGTCGCATGGTGGTTCGCCGTTGAACAAGCCGATTGTTGGTATGGCTGCCACGCCTGATGGTGGTGGTTACTGGCTGGTGGCGTCTGATGGTGGGATCTTCAACTACGGGGACGCCGTTTACGGAGGATCTCTCGGTGCTCGGCACTTGAACGCCCCGATCGTCGGCGCTGCGTCGTTCCCATTCCCGCTGATCGATCTATCGGCGGCGTCGACGGAGACACACCGCCCGCTTACCAAGGCGACCGTCGACAGCGTCCTGCTCCGGAAGGGCATCCACTGGGCCGGATAGCGCTCGGCTAAATCACCGTGGACTGGTGAGGGGACGATCCGCAAGGGTCGTCCTCTCGCTTTTCAACGGGCTACTCGGCGTGACCGGCGTGCCCAGATGATTTCGCGGTGTTACCGCCGTCCTACCCCTGATGGCAGATTGTCGCCAGTGGTGCCGCGTCACGCTCGTAGACAACGAGGGTGAAGTCCTGGCCGGCTGGGCCCTGGCAGGCGAATCGAATCCGAATCTCGAGGCGGTGGACCTGATCGCTCGATGGTCCGTGATCGCGCGGCGCGCCGGGGCGAGCCTGAGGATCGGGAATGCCAACCCGGAGCTGCGCGAACTGATCGAGCTCGCCGGGCTACCCGTCGAGGTGGAGCGGTAGGCCGAAGGAGGGAAACAGGCGCTTGGGGTCCAGGAAGGACAGGAAGAAGCTCATTTCTGCGATCTTCCCGTTTGAGATCTCGAGAATCTGGATGGCCCAAGGTGTGTACCCGCCCTCGGGATCGCGCCTGTACTGCGCGAAGGCCGGGCACCCGTTGGCGGACGTCCGGATCAGGCGGGAGCCGCGGCAGCCGCTGGGCCCGGGCTGCACCATCCAGGTGCCTATGTTCTCGGCCCCCTGGATCCACAGAGCCCAAGGCGGCATCGACTGGATCGCGTCCTCGTGGAGGAGCTTTACCAGCGACTCGATGTCGTAGTTTTCGAACGCCTCGACGTAGCGCTGCATCAACTCTTCGTCGTCCTGGTCGAGCGGTGCGGAGTTGTCACTCGCGGGCAGGGTCTCGAGCGTGGCCCGGGCTCGTTGCAGCGCGCTGTTGACCGCGGCGGTGGAAGTGTCGAGAAGCTCGGCCACCTCCGACGCCTCCCACCGGAGAACCTCACGGAATATCAGAACCGCACGCTGCCGTGCGGGAAGGTGCTGCAGAGCCGTGATGAACGCGAGACGGATCGATTCCCTGTGCAGGGCTACTTCCGCCGGGTCGCCGCTATCGGGGGCGACCCGCCCGTCGGGGATGGGGGTGACCCACGTGGCCTCGGAAAGCATGTCGCCGAGGAGCGAGTCGTCGGGTGGTGATGAGGGGCCCATCTCCATCGGGCGCGCGCGTCGTTGCACCTGGCGGCTCATGTCGATGCACACGTTGGTCGCGATCCGGTAGAGCCACGAACGGACGCTCGAGCGGCCTTCGAACCTGTCGCCGTGCCGCCAGGCGCGCAGCATCGTCTCCTGAACGGCATCCTCGGCCTCGAACCCGGAGCCGAGCATGCGGTAGCAGTAACCAGTCAGTTCGCGCCGGAACGGCTCCAAGTCCGCCGGCGCCTCGAGAGCGCCTTGAGCCACGTCGCGGGATGCTACCCGCCGGCGCTCCAGCAAGTCCGGTTGCATCACCCCTAAGACGGACCATGGACCGAGAATTCATCGCGGGCACCGAGGGAGTTTTCTCGGCGGATATGTCATGTCCCGTTAGGCGTGAGGTGCGGCTATACCTGGGCCTATGGATGCTCTCAGCCACATCCGTCGGGAGGGCGAGCTCTTCTACGCCACGGCCGACGGCGCCGACCCGTCGCGCGGCGTCCCGTGCTGCCCGGACTGGACGATCGCCGAACTGGTGTGGCACCTCGGCGAGGTGCAATGGTTCTGGGCAAGCGACATCGAACTCCGTTCGCAGAGCCCTCAGGAGGTCGAGGCTCAAAAGCCGATTAGACCTGCGAAGTACCCGGATGTGGTCGCTTGGGGGCGATCACAGCTCGATCACCTCATTCAGTCTCTCGAATCGACCCCCGACGATGTTCAGATCTGGACCTGGGCTCAGGACGAGTCGGCACACAACGTTGGGTTTGTTCGCCGTCACCAGGTGCAGGAGGCCTCGGTGCACCGCTGGGACATCCAGTCGGCGGCTTCCGACCGTGAGCCGGCCCCGATCGATCCCGAAGCGGCTTCCGATGCCATCGACGAGTTCCTGACTTTTTCCCTTCCTTGGGGTGTGAACGAGTCCAAGCCGCTTTCCGGCACGGTGCACCTGCATTGCACCGACATCGAAGGGGAGTGGTTCATCGAGCGGCATGGCACCGTCGACCGAGCTCATGCGAAAGGCGATGTCGCGGTGAGGGGGACGGCGTCGGACCTTCTGCTCGGGCTCTACAACCGCATTCCGATCGACTCACTCGACGTCATCGGCAACTCCTCCCTCGCTCGGCACCTGGTGGAGCGGGTCGACACCGAGTAGCGGTCGGAAGCTGTTGACCTGGTCGGGAAGGCGGGATTTGAACCCGCGGCCTCAGCGTCCCGAACGCTGCGCGCTAACCAAGCTGCGCTACTTCCCGGAAGAGAACGGAGTTTACTTGACGGGCACCGCCACGGGATCTGGCGCGAAGCTCGCATCGTGCCAGGTACCGCCGGCAAGAAGGGCTGATACCGCCCGGCGCATCCGGATCGGGTCGAGCGGCTTGAGGATCCATCCCTCTGCGCCGCTCCGACGTGCAAGGAAGACGTCCGCACGCCGGTCGAGTACGAGGAGGACGGGGCAACGGTCAAGGCGCCCGGCGTCTGCCTCTAGACGCACGTCAAGGGCGACCGCCACGCCTCCCATCGTGCCGATCTGCATGTCCACGATCGCCAGGTCCGCCGGGCGGGCGTTGAGTTCGTCCCTAACCTCGAGTCCCGAACGGATCCAGCGAACGGTCGTACCCGGGCCTCCGATCACGGAATTGATCTGATCGAAAACGCTCAGCGAGTCGGTTGCTACTACAATCTCGGACACCGGCTGAGGGTAGCGCCCGTTCGGACGTGGGTACCATCCTGTGGATGCCGCTCCAGGGCGGGACCAGGAGGACTCTTGCTAACCATTTACCAAGACGAAACTCCGGAGGGGTTTACCGTCTGCCGTCCCGTGGGGGAACTCGACGCTTTCACGGTTAGCCAGTTCCGCCAATCTCTCGCCGAGATGGCCACCGGGCGCAGGCTTGTGATCGATATGTCCGGTATTCCCTTCGTTGACTCGGCCGGTTTGGGCGCGCTCATCGGAGCGATACGGCGGACCAGGGAGCTCGGAGGTGACGTCGCTGTTGCGTGCAACCGGCCGACCCTCGTGAGGCTGCTCCGCACGACCGGTTTCGACCGCATCGTGACCGTCGCCGAGACGGTCGAGGAAGCCGCCGCTGCCTTAGCGAAGGACATGGCCGTCGAGGAGTGACGGCGAGGACATGGCCGTCGAGGAGTGACGGTTCGCTAGCGGTGCTCTCCGAGCATCCACGCACCGACCTCTGACAGCCCGTCGAGGTCGTGCACATCCTCGGACAGGAACGGAACCCGGACGACCGGGACGCCCGGAAGCCGTTCGGAGAGTTCGGAAACGTATCGCTCCTCGCTGCTGGCGACCCCGTACAGCTGCGCCATGTTCGTGGCGAGGTCGCCGTCGAGACCGGCTGGGACTGGACCGAACGCCGGAAACATCCGGTTCACGATCAGCGCCCCGACCCTTCCGGATGACACACTCAGCCGGTCGGCGAAGAAGACGGCTTCGGCGACCGCGTCACGACGCGGAGAGGAGACAACGACGAACGACGTTCCTTCGTCGCTCAGCAGCTCTTCGACCTTTCCCGCCCGGTCACGAAAGCCCTGCTCCATGCCTTCGAAGGCTTCGAAGAAAGCCACCGCGTCCTTGACGATCGCGCCGCCGACGACCCTCGACACGGTTCGCAGGAACAGCTGAGTAGCAACACCAACTGCTTTCAGCCCCGCCCTCGTCGGCATCATCAACAGCCGAAAGATCCTGTTGTTCAGAAAACGCAACAGCCGCGCTGGTGCGTCGAGGAAGTCCAGTGCGTGCCTCGTCGGGGGCGTGTCCACCACGACGAGGTCGAATCGGTCCGACTGGTTGAGCTCATAGAGCTTCTCCATGGCCATGTATTCCTGAGTCCCGCCGAGCGCTCCCGAGATGTTGCGGTAGAGCTTGTTGTCAAGGATGGCCTGGGCCTGCTCGGGCGAGCCGGCGTTGCGGAGCACAACCTCATCGAAGGTCGTCTTCGTATCCAACATCAGAGCCCACAACCCGCCACCCGACTCGCCGTCTCCTGCCGGTACGCCGCCAACCGGGCGAGCCTCGTTGGTGAGCTCCTCGAGGCCGAGAGCATCGGCGAGCCGTTTCGCCGGGTCGATCGTGACAACGCACGCCCGTCTCCCCAACCTGGCGGCTTCGAGTGCCACAGAGGCCGCCACGGTCGTCTTCCCAACTCCGCCGGGTCCCGCGCAGATGAGCACCCTCCGCTTCATGATCAGCTCCTCGAGAGTTGTCATGAGCTCTCCTGCAGCGAGGCGAACTGTGGCTCGAAGGAGTCCGCCAGGATCCTGACGTCTTCCGGGCCCAGTTCTGTAGAGAACAAGAAGGGGAGACGAATCTGGGGAAGCGGCAGCATCTGCGCCAAGCGGGCGACCTGCTCCTCCTGGAGCCGCTGGCGATCGCTGCGGAACTCGGCAGCCTTGGCGACCCGCTCGACGTCCGCTGGGTCGATGCTGTCCTGGCCCATCGGCTGCCGCAGATCAAGGTGGGACCACAGCCCATTGACGACGATCGGGGCGAGCTGGACGCCTGCACGGTCCTCGAGATGGAACGCGGTGTCAACCGCCTCGTTGACCGGGGTCTCCTCCGGGATCGTCACGAGCATCACCTGACAGCGTTGCGGATCGCCCAGCAGGCCGATCACCTCGGTCGCCTGAGCGCGGATCGGACCCACTGCAGCGGCATCGAGCAGCCCGTAAGCGCTGGCAAGGAAGGTGACCGCGTGGCCTGCCGCGGGGGCGTCGACGACGATGAAGTCGGGGGCGCCCGGTGACCCGCTGGCGCTGAGCGCCTCGAGCTGCTTGACCTTTCCGAGTACCAGGATGTCTTTTATGCCCGGCACAGCCGTCGCCACGACGTCGAGCGCCCCGGACGAGGTCAGCCGGCGGGAGACCCTGCGCATGCCGTGACTTTCCAAGTACTCAACCAGGGCGTCGTCCGGCGTGAGTGTCCTGGCCCGGAGCTCAGCCGATCCTGCTCCGATCTCTCCGAGTCCGAGCAGGACCGTCTCCTGGTAGCCGAGCGGGTCCTCCCTGCCGAATAGCACCGGCAGGCCGCTTTTCCCCTCCACCTCGACAACGAGCGTGGTGAGTCCGGCCCGAGCGGCGACATAGGCCAGCGCCGCGCTCACCGTCGTTTTGCCGACGCCTCCCTTGCCGGCGACAATGGTCACCCTCGCGGGCGGGCGGAACCCGGTGGAACCCAACTCTCACTTCCCAGCGCCGAGCCGCAAGGCGGTCAGGTTACGCGAAACCGCTGGTCGCGTGCCGAGACGCCGGTCACATTGCCCCTTGTCCAGCGTTACCGCCCGGAGTACGTTTCTCGCCAGGACCAAGGGGGGAACCGAGTGAGCGTCCAGCACCTTGAAGATCTTTGGCAGGCCAAGGCGGCATGCCGCGGGCCGCACACCGCCCTGTTCTTCCCCCCCTCCCATTTCGAGCGCAAGGACGACAAGGAGGCCCGGGAGAGCAAGGCCAAGGCAATCTGCGCGACCTGCCCGGTCAAGCGACCGTGTTTGGAGTACGCGCTGCGTATCAGGGAACCTCACGGAATCTGGGGAGGTCTCAACGAACTGGAGCGGCGATCGCTCCTGCCGCGCTGAGACCAGGAGCCCAAGGATCCTCTTCGCTTCGCCATTAACGTTGCCGACACCATCCCTGTGATCCCCCGTAACACAGCTATAACCTTCCCGTAATGTCCGGCCCGCATCCAACTGACCACCTGGCGTGGCATTCGATCGCCGTAAATGGACGGCGGGTTAACTACGGGGTCGCGGGTGAGGAGAGCGATGGGCTCCCGGTCCTTTTTCTTCACGGGTGGGGGCTTGGAAGCCACTCGTACAAGCGGGCGCTGAAGCGTCTCGTGCAGCAGGGCTGCCGGGTGTACGCGCCGGCGCTGCCGGGGTTCGGCGGGACGGCGAAGCTGCGCGGCCGGTGCGACCTAGGCGGCTACGCCGGCTGGGCGGAGGGTTTCCTCGACGCGATGGGAGTCGATGAGCCGGTCCTCGCCGTCGGCCACAGCTTCGGGGGGGCGGTTGCGACAAAGCTGGCCCATGACTTCCCAGCACGCGTCGGGTACCTGGTGTTGATCGATTCGGTCGGCGGCGCGACGTGGAGGACGGCCGGAGGCAAGGAGCGTTCGATGGCCGAGCGCCCCCTCTGGGACTGGGCGGTGAATTTTCCGAGGGACATCCTGTTCAGCAGGTCTGCGGTGGCGACAGTCTCGGCGGTCCTCGAAGACGCCGTGCCGAACTTCGTGGGCAACCCGATAGGGGTGTGGCAGGTTGCCGAGGTGGCTCGCAGCGCGAACGTCACCCAAGAACTTCAGGAACTCGCCGAACGGCACCTTCCGGTCCTGGTTCTTTGGGGCGAGGGAGACGTGATCATCCCACGCGCCAGCTTCGACGCGATGTGCGATGCGGCGGGCTGCGCCGGCGAGATCGTGCCCGGCCGGCATTCGTGGTTGCTGGCCAACCCAGACGCGTTCGGCAAGGTGATGGCCAAGTCGATTGACGCCGCCTCGGCGGCGAGGGCGGCTTCCCGCTACGGCGGGCAGGCCCGTGCCGGCTGACATCCGGCTCAAGTTCAGACTCGTTTTCCCGTGAGCCGGGTCGTGGTGTGCCGGCGGGCGGATATACCTGCCGGCCGGGGGTGGCCCGTGCGCGTCGGGGACCGGAACCTGGCCGTCTTCGACCTCGGCGACAGGGTCGTCGCCGTGGACAACGAATGCCGGCACGTCGGCAACCCTCTCGACGACGGCCACGTATCGGGTGGGTGCGTCACCTGCCCCTGGCACGGTTGGCGATATGACCTGCGAACAGGGGAGCTGTTGACCGTGTTCGGGAGGCGGCCGGGGCTTCGCACGTACCCCGCCCGGGACGAGGCCGGCGATGTCGTAGTCGAGGTAGGTGACTAAGGGAGAGCCGTCGCGCTGTGCGAAGCTTGGGTGAGTAATGGCTCTGTTCTGGCGGATCGTCAAGCGGATCTTCAGCTCGATGTTTCTAGCCACGGTGACGGTGGTCGGGGCTCCCGCCGCGTTCGGGATCACCGTGCTCGCCGGCCTGATCTTCCTGCCGCTTCCTGCGACGATCCCGATACCGAAGAGCCGGCCGACGATCATGCCGACGATCATCTACGACCGCTTCGGGAACCAAATCGCCACCCTCAAGCAGTTCGACACGAACATCCCGGTGACCGAGTCGGAGATCCCGCAGGTTATGAAGGAAGCGGTGATCGCAGACGAGGACCGCAACTACTACCACCACGGCGGCGTGGATCTGCGTGGCTTAATCCGAGCGCTGTGGGCGGATCTTCGTAACCGCTCCCCGGTTCAGGGTGGGTCGACCATCACGCAGCAGTACGTCAAGCTCGCCTACACCAATCAGCAGCGGACCGTCGTCCGCAAAGTCCGCGAGGCGATCCTTGCCAGCCAGCTGGCGCGTCAAGCGAGCAAGGACGAGATCCTCTACCGCTACCTCACGCTCGTCTATTTCGGCGACGGCAACTACGGAATCGGGGCCGCGGCACAGAACTACTTCCACATACCGGTCAGCCAGCTGAACGTGTCCCAGGCGGCCGCGCTCGCGGGACTGATACCGGCGCCCAGTGCCCGGGCGCCACGCGAGAACCTGGCGTCGGCCGAGTACTACCGAGAGCTTGTTCTGAAGAAGATGTTCCAGCAGGGCTATCTCAATACGACGCAGTACCAGTCGGCCCTGGCGCAGAAGTTGGTGATCGCATCCGCCGGTCAGGCGCCCGCCGGCATGACCGTGCTGTATCCGTATCAGGCCGGCATCAGCATCTTTCCCGACTTCGTGGACTACGTGACCAGGTGGCTCCTTCAGCGTTTTCCTGCTCAGGAGGTGTACGCCGGGGGGCTCAGGGTGCAGACCACCCTTGACCCGACGGTCCAGAACGCTGCCCTTGCCGCGGTCCACCAGACCCTCGCAGGAACCAAGGACCCGCTTGAGATGGCGCTGGCTGCCGTCGAGCCGTCAACCGGGTTTGTCACCGCGATCGTCGGCGGCCGCGACTTTGGGGGTCAGGGGCCGTACGCCCAGGACAACCTCGCAATCGGCGGTTGCGACGGCCCGCCGCCGAAGACCGCCAACGTCGCGGTGGCAGCTACCTGCTGGTCCGGGAAGTCGATCTCTGGAGGGACCCCCGGCAGGCAGCCCGGTTCGTCGTGGAAACCGTTCGTACTGGCCACCGCCTTCCAGCAGGGCATACCTCCGACCGCGGGTTACTCCGCACCCGGCGTCTACCAGATACCCGGCTGCAGGGTTCTGCCCGGGCAGCAGGCGTCAACGTGCCAGGTGCACAACGACGAACCCGGAAGCGTGATAGGTGCCGAGACGCTGGCCGAGGCGACCGCGGCCTCGACCAACACGGTTTACGCGCAAGTAGCTCCACAAGTCGGATGCCCCAACGTCGCCACCACCGCGAAAAAGCTCGGGATCGACTCGGCTTACTACTCGACACCGCCTTTCTACTACTGCCCGACCTACGCACTTGGTGAGGTCGACGTCTCGCCCCTCGAGATGGCTTCCGCGTACGGCGTGTTCGCCGACCACGGGCAAAGGGCCGAGCCCACACCGGTACTGGAGATCGTCGATGCGCAGGGCAAGGTCTTGCTGAACAGCATCAACCCTCTGCCGTCGACGACGGCGGCCCTGCCCGCGAACGTGGCCGACAACGTCACCAACGTTTTGCAGGGCGTCATCACCGGCGGCACGGGCACTGCCGCGCAGCTCGGGCGTCCGGCTGCGGGCAAGACGGGTACCACCAGCAGCTACACGAACGCCTGGTTCGTGGGGTTCACCCCGACGCTTTCGGCGGCGGTGTGGATGGGCAACGCGGACAGCCAGGCGAAGCCGATGGGTCAGGTGAAAGGCGTTTACCCGGTGTACGGCGGCACGTGGCCCGCCATCACCTGGCGGAACTTCATGGGGGCGGCGCTCGCCAAAGTGCCGCCGACTCCGTTTACCCAGCCCGCGCCCATTACTCCGCCGGTGGCGGCGCCTGAGCTTCAGCAGCACGCTCCGCCGACGACCGCGGTGATCGAGCCGGGCGCGCCCGGGTCCGTCGAACCCACCCCCCCGGGCGGTCCGTACCGGGTGCCTGCCCCCACACCGGTGGCGCCGCCGCCGGCGACGACGACCACCACGGTTCCCGGGGAGTCGACGACCACCGTTCCATCCGGGGCCGGGCCGCCGAATACGCCGTTTGGCGGGCCGGTCGGCGGCAACGGCTAACCGTTGTTGGACCTCGTCTCAGACGTGTCAGTTAGAGCTTGCGGCTTCGCCGGCCTGAGCTGACGGCCGCGGCCCGCACCAGGATCCGAGTCGTCGCAACGCCGTCACCGGTGCTGGTGACCTCGGTACGTAGATCAGCCGGAGGCAGCGTGTCGATGTCGACCCCCCGCGATGCCAGCCACGCAGTGGCGAGGAACCGTGCGTGCTCGGCCACCTCGGGAGTGCCGCCCTCAGCTGTTTCGACGACGATCCAGTCAGAGGGCGCTGGGCGTCCGAGCCGGCTCGGGTGCATCTCCGAACCGTCGAGCAACGGGATGCCGCCGCGGCGCCGTTCGGTGAAAACTCCCCAGAGCATCAGAGACGCCACCACCAGCCAACAGACGGCGAATCCGACTATCTCGGCTACACCCATCATCTCCTCCCCGAATCAGGGTACCTCGCCTTGGGCCTGGAGCCAACTGGCTAATGACCGCCGACGAGGCTCCCGCCGGGGCAGGACAGCACCTTGTTGCAGGCGGCCCCGACGTACGGCACGAACCACGCCCCGTCGGTCGTGAAACCGAGAGGGGAGTAAGACCGCGACGAGACCGCTACGAGCTGACCGTTCTGGGTCACCAGCGGTCCGCCTTGGAAGTCGGATCCGATTGCGACGTCGACCTGCAACCCATCGGCGGATACGTCGTCGATCGTGCCCTGGATCACTTTGGCGCCGGCGGATGCTAGCCCCGATACGGCGAACAGGTGGTCACCCGGCACCGGGCCGGGGTCGGTCGGCGCGGGGACCAATTTGGGGAGGCCGCCACGGGGGAGGACCAGTAGCGCGAGGTCGTACTGCTGATCCCATGCCCGGACGGCAACCGGAACGTCGCCGCCCCTGCCCTGCTTCACGTAGACCGGCGGACCCGGAGAGTGCGTTGCCGCCTGGACCGTGGTGTAGGACGTGATCAGCAGCGACTGCGACGAGTTGGACGAGATAACGAACGCCGACCCCACCGACGCCTGCCCGTTCGCGTCGAGTGTGTGGACGAAGAAAAGAGACGGCGCGACCTGTTTCACGAGCGCCGCGAGCACCGAGGGGCTGGCCTGCTGCTCCTGAACGGTCTTGAGCTGAGCGGCGATGTTCGCCTTGGCCGCAGCCACCGCGGCGTTCAGGTTTGCTTCGGCGTTTGCGAATTGGTTCTTGTACCCGTTGATGAGCCCGTTGACCCGTTGGTCGGTCTGGTTCAGCTTGTACTGGTAGTAGGAGTACAGGACGACGCCGCTGAAACCGGCGCCGATGGCGAAGGCAAGTATCAGCGACGCCACACCGAGAAGGCTTCGCGGAAGGATCCGTCGCCGGAAGGAGCTGACGTGTCCCGCCCCGGCGGCATCGCCGGCGCCCGCGGCGCCGGCTGCTGCGGCCAACCGTGCCCGCGCCGAGGTTCCGACGGCCCAAGGAGGGCGTTTTTTCTCGCCGGCGTCCCTCGCCGGTCCCTCTCCATCGCCTTTGGCCGCCGCGCGGCTCGCCTCACCGGCGTGCGAACCGCGACCCTGTGCCCCGCGGCTCGGGCCGCTGGTACCCGCCGAGGCGCGACCGCCTTCGGGGGAACTATCCGCGGGCCTCGCCATCATAGAAACGGTACTCGCCGGCATTCCCCGGCAGGTGTAGGCCCAAAAAGGCTTAGGTCACTAGCGTCGCCAATCGTGGCTTCGAGCGAGCAGTCAACCAGCGGTCCGGCATGGCCGGAGCACCTGTCGCCCGGACGGACCGTGGAGGTCGCGCCCGGAGTCAACCGGATCATCGCTCCCAACCCCGGCCTGATGACCGGCCCGGGAACGAACACATACCTGCTCGGCGCTGAGCGGGTCGCGTTGATCGATCCGGGGCCCGACGACAACGACCACCTGCATGCCCTGCTAGAAGCGGGCGGCGATCGCATCCGCTGGATACTCGTCACCCACACCCACATCGACCACTCTCCCCTCGCGAGCAAACTGAAAGAGGAGACCGGAGCTGAAGTCGTGGCCTTCGGGCCGGCACCCGTTCTGAGGGCCGGCGAGACACACGGCCTGGACGCCCACGATTTGGCTTTCGTCCCCGACAGGAGGATGCGCGACGGCAACAGCCTCGACACCGGCGAGCTGCGCGTTGACGCCGTCTACACCCCGGGTCACGCCTCCAACCATCTCTGCTTCGCGCTGGCAGGAACCGGGTTGCTTTTCACGGGTGATCACGTGATGTCCGGATCGACGGTGGTGATCGCCCCTCCCGACGGTGACATGTCCGACTACCTGGAGTCCCTCGAGAAGGTGCGCCGACTGGCGCCCCGGCGCATCGCCCCTGGGCACGGCGACACCATCGAGGACGCCGGCGCGGTTCTCGACCAGTACCTGCGACATCGGCTCGTACGCGAGGCGCAGGTGCTCGCCGGCCTTGGCGACGGTGCGGGCGAAGCGATGGGAGTTTCGGTTAGCGAACTCGTGGAGCGCATCTACGTCGATGTCCCCGCGGCGTTGCATCCTGTCGCCCGGTATTCGGTGTGGGCCCACCTTCGCAAGCTTTTATCCGATGGCCGGGCGCGCTCCGACGAACCGTCGGATATCGATTCCATCTGGTATCCGGCTGGCCACCCGGAATTGATGTAGCCGGAACTGAACGGTCCGGATCAGTTGACCCGCCGGAGCATCGTCGCGTCGGGCGATGGGGCTCCGAAGTGAGGGCCGCTTGCCCAGCGACAACCGAGGGCCTTGAGGAGGGTCACCTCGGTCTCGGTCGTGACTCCCCGAACGGCGACGTCGATGTCGAGAAGGCGGCCGAAGGCGAGCACGGCGTTGACCAGCTTGATCCTTGTCGAGTCCGACCCGAGGCCCTCGAGAAAAGCGGGACCGATGACGAGCGTGTCGATCGGGAACTCCCGCAGCAGAGCGATGCTGCCGGTCATCTCGCCGAACCCGCCGATCATGATTCGCACGCCCCCCTCTTTCAGCCTGGCTACCGTCCGACGGGTGATCGGTCCTGCCAGGGTCAGGCTCTCCTCGGCCAACTCGACGGCCAGCCAACCAGGAGCCAGCCCTCGGCCATCGAGAATTCCGAGGACCTGATCGACCGAGCGGGGTTCCTCGAGCTGTCTCGCCGTCATCGGCCACACCAGGTTCACTGCCGGCCAGCCGTCCTCGCCTCGCGGCCAGGTGCTGGCCTCCGTGCAGGCCGCGTCGAGAACGCCCGCGCCCAGGGAAACGATCAGCCCTGACTCCTCAGCCAACCGCAGCAGGGCTTCAGGGTGTTCGTGGGCGTCTTCTTCGTCGAAGCCGATGTCATCGACGCCGCTGTCCTCAGCGTCCTTCCCGGCAAGGTTGAGCAACGACACCCGCATCGCGGCCACCGACCCGGTGGTGAGGTCGATGATCGGTTCGTAGGCGACCCGAAGCCCGCCCCGGTCGAGGGTTGCGGCCAGAACCGTTTCGGGGCGGACTTGACGGCTTCCGCGCAGGCGGTCGCCGGCCTGGAACATCTCGACCCGGTCCCGGCCGGATTCCTTCGCCCGGTACAAAGCAGTGTCTGCCTGCTCGAGGAGTGCCCGGCCAAAAGATCCGGGGCCGACCGCCACGCCGATGCTTACGGTGACCGATAGACGGCGGCCATCAATTCGCACCGGCTCGCCGACCCCCGAGCGGATTCGTTCGGCGATAATGGCTGCCGCCTGCGCATCGGCGAGGCCGCTCGCCACGACCACGAACTCGTCGCCGCCAAACCTAGACACCACGTCACCCGGTCGTACGGCGGCACGCAATCGATCAGCCACAGCCAGCAAGACCGCGTCACCCCCACCGTGACCCACTCTGTCGTTCACCCGCTTGAAGTAATCGACATCTATGTAGAGGACCGCGATCTCGGCGTCACCGCCGGAGAGCTCAGCCTCCCGCAGGCGCGCGACCGCTTCGTCCCGTCCGGGGAGAGATGTGAGGCTGTCACCCCCGGGCAGAGGGACTATGTGTCTGGCTGGGCCTCCGGTTGCGTCGGCTCCGTCCATTTCCCCTTTAGTTTGTCCCGATGTCACCAGGTGGTGTATCGACAAGTTTCGCGAGGTTATCGAGACCTATCCCGAATCGGCACAACAGGAAAGGCGAAACCACGAGGGCGGCGAAAATAAAAAGCAAAAGGGGGATATCCGGCCCGTGATCTCCGATGTCTGACCAACGCCAACCGAACGTCCTCGCACTAGACGCCGCGGCCGAGATGCTGCACCTCCCTCCGGTGGCTGTGGAGGCGCTAGTGGGCAGCGGCTATCTCGTGCCCACCGGAGTCGGAGACGCCGGTCCCGAATTTCCTCTTTCTGACCTCAAAGCGTTCCTAGCCCGGAATGCCGACAACGGCGCCGGCATCGAAATCCTCACCCACGCTCTAGGAAACCGGCCGCCGACGCGGGCCCAAGGCAGGGACGGGGATCGCACCGACGCGATCCCGGTGGAGTTGGACCCTCAAGAGCTGCTCGATGCCCTCGACGGGCGGACCGGGGAGATGGCCCGCCGGGCCTATCAGATATTCGCCACGGTGTTCCCCGAAGCGGACCGGTGGACGCTTCGCGAGCAGACCGCTTTCATCGAGCAGGCGAAGGGGCGCTTCGAGGCCTTGCTCGCCGTAACCAGCCAGGGCTCGGAGGTCGATGCCGCACTGTTCGAGGACCTTCGCTCGGTCGGGGCGGAGGCTGCCAGGTCCGGGTCGCCGCTCCCGCAGCTGCTGGTCATCCTTCGGATATCCCGTGATCTCGTCGTCCAGACCGCCATCGAGCTTTCGGAATCAGAGGGACGGCACGCCGGGCTCGCCCTATCGCTCGTCCTCACGAGGATCCTGCCGGCGATGGACCGGCTTACCGACGCTCTCGCGCAGGGATACTGGGAGGCGACCCTCGGCAGGGAGGAGGAGGCGCTCTCCCGTTACCGCCACGTTGTCGAGCGTGCTTCTGACGGCGTCTACGAGGCGGACCTCGACGGCCGGATCGGCTACGCCAATGCGGCGTTCGCCGTAATTGTCGGACGGCGGCTGAGCGGCCTTGTCGGCGCCAGGCTCACCGACGTTCTCCGCCCAGCCGAGCCACGGGAGAATCTGGGCGAACTTTTGTCCGTCGGCCCGCACGATCCGGTCATGACCACAACGATCCTCCGGGCAGATGGTGTACGCAGGCTCGTATCCATACAGCCGAGCGCCCGCTACGAACACGGCGAGCTCGCCGGCTACCAGGGCATCGTTCGCGACGAGACCGTCGAGGCAGAGTTCGAAGCAGACCGCGCAGAGTTCGCCGCGTTGCTCCGCAACGATTTGAGGGGTCCGCTTGCCACGATCGTCGGTCTCGGTGCCACCCTCGAGTCCCATGGCACGGAGCTGAGCGCCGTTCACGTCGCGAGCGTCGGTCGGTCGATAAGGACTCAGGTCGAGCGGGTTTCACGGCTCGCAGACGATCTGTCGGACATAAGCCAACTGCAGGCCAGCCGGCTGCGCCTGTATCCACGCCCGGTCGAAGTCCGCCCGATCGTCGACACGGCACTTGCGACCGTCAGCCTGCCGGAATCCGTGGACTTCGACACGCCGGCGAGAACCCGTTCGGTGACCATCGACGTCCCCGCCGGACTGACGGCTCTCGTAGATCCTCGACGCCTCGAGCAAATCATCGCCAACCTGGTCGAAAACGCGCTGCTCCACGGCACACCACCCGTCTCGATCCGTTCTGCCGTCACCGGCGACGAAGTCCGGGTGATCGTCGCCGACAAGGGCCCCGGCGTTCCCGACGACTTCGTGTCCGGGCTGTTCTCGGGACGGCCTACCACCACCCGCTTGCAGCAGGAGCGAAGCCGGCAGGGCGGCATGGGGCTCTCGCTGGTGCGCGGACTCGCCGAGGCGATGGGCGGACGGGTCTGGTACGAGCACGACCACGAGACCCGCTTCGTGCTCGCCGTGCCCGCCCAGGTTCGAGGTACGTAAAGCGCACCGGGATCCCCAACCCACGCCCGGCCGTGAGAAGCGGGCCCCGGCTAGGCAGGGGGGTGCTCGGCCGCCACTGCCGCTTCGACCCTGTCGAGCATCTGGGCGGTGCAGTCCTTCATCTCGATGACAGGTGCCACCTCGGTGACCGCGTCGACAAGCTCTGAAAAAGACCTCGCACCTTCGCCTTCCCCCAGAGCAGCCGGCTCGCCCCGGTCGCCTCCTACCGAAACGGACGGCTCCAGCGGGATCCGGGCCAGCAGCGGGACGCCGATCTCATGCGCCAAACGTTCGCCCCCGCCCGACCCGAACAGCTCGTAGCGCTCACCGTGACCGCAGGTGAAGCCGCTCATGTTCTCGATCACGCCGGCGACCCGCAGATATCCCTTTCGGGCCATGTCCGCGGCTCGGACCGCGACCTTCTGAGCGGCCAGCGCCGGCGTGGTGACGATCAGCATCTCGGCGCGGGGCAGCATCCGGGCAAGGCCCATCTGGATGTCACCGGTGCCTGGTGGCATGTCGACGAGCAGGTAATCGAGGTCGCCCCATGTGACGTCCTCGAGAAAGTGCTGTAACCCGCGGTTCAGCATCAGGCCGCGCCACATGATCGCCTCGTCCTCCGGCGACAGAAAACCCATCGAAACGACCTTGATCAGGCCCTCGCCGACCTTCTTGATCATCGGCTCGATCCGGGGTCGATCACTCTCATCGCCCTTCACCGCCTGGAGGCGCCCTTCAACGCCCAGCATCCTCGGCACCGAAAAGCCCGCGATGTCGGCGTCGAGCAAACCGACCGTGAAGCCGCGCGACGCGAGCCCTGCGGCGAGGTTGACCGTCACGGACGACTTCCCAACGCCGCCCTTGCCCGACGACACGGCGAGCACCCGAGTGCGGCGCGGTATCTCTGTGGCGGGAGGGTTCTCCTGGGCGCGCTGGCGAGCGCGAGCCATCAGCTTCTTCTTGTCCGCTGCCGTCATCTCGGTGGTGACCACCTTCACCTTGGTCACCCCGGGGAGGCTGCTGACCCGCTGATCGACGTCCCTCTGGATCTGGGCGCGCAGGGGGCAGCCTGCCGTCGTCAGTGCGACCTGCACCGTAACGGTCCCGTCCGCACCGATCTCCGCCCCTTGGTACATGCCGAGATCGACCAGGTCGTCTCCCAGCTCCGGGTCGATCACTGCACGCATCGCGGCACGTACCGCCTGCTCATCGAGCACGACGCCCAGTCTAAAGGCGGTATCTCCGCTACCCGGGATGGAGTCCGGCGGCTCGCGTGGCCCGAAGTGTCCGGAAGTGTGGCGCTGGGCCTCATGGAACCCGAGATGCGGGGTAGCATGTTCACGATGGCGCGCGGACGCGGGCCGTGCGACGACGTTTCCGTTTTCCAGGAGGACCGGTGAGCACCACGCAGACCGAAGCAACCCCCACCGAGGTGATCATCCTCACCGACACTGCGACCTCGAAGGTCGCCGAGCTGCTCGAGCAAGAGGGCAATCCTGAGCTGGCGCTTCGGGTTGCCGTTCGCCCCGGCGGTTGCTCTGGATTCAGCTACGAGATGTTCTTCGACAGTGACATCGCCGGCGACGATGTGACGGCGACGTTCGGCGCGGTGCGGGTGGTCGTTGACCCGGCCAGCGCCAGCCTCCTGCAAGGGGCCACCCTTGACTTCAAGGACGGTCTGCAGGGCGCCGGCTTCAGCATCAACAACCCCAACGCCAGCCGCACCTGCGGCTGCGGCAACTCTTTCAGCTAGACAACTGGCGGTCGAGTTCTCCCTCGACGGCCACCCGGTGCGGGTGGACCGCGAGGGGGCATCTCTTCTGGACGCGCTGCGCGAGGAGTTGCGCGTCCCGTCGGTGAAGGACGGGTGCAGCCCGCAGGGCCAGTGCGGATGCTGCACGGTTCTGGTGGACGGCCGACCGCGGGTCGCTTGCGTCACCGCGGTGCGCCGCGTCGCCGGCCGCCAGGTGGTCACGGCTGAGGGTCTGGACTCTGAGGTACGCCACCGGCTGGTCACCGCGTTCACCCGGCACGGGGCTTCGCAATGCGGCTTCTGCACCCCCGGCATCCTGTGCCGGTTGGCCGGGCTCGACCCCGCCACCTCCAGCCCGGGCGAGGTGGAGACCGCCCTCCTGGCCCACCTGTGCCGCTG
>DASUWA010000001.1 GCA_036378675.1 Acidimicrobiales bacterium | reverse complement strand
AGGAGCATGCACACGTTCTCGTCCAGGATCTGATCCGCTGCCGGCGGCCGGTCGATCCTGGCGCCGGCTTCGAGCAGGTCGTCGAGCACGTCTGGAAAACGCTCCCGCAGGACCTTGACCATCCTCGCCAGAAACGCGTGCAAGAAATGCGATTGCGGAACACCGGGCCGCTCTACCCCGAACGCCGTCTCGGCGTCGTTGACCTCAGGGATGACGTCACGCTCGACCACGACGACGTCAGCGCCGGCGCGACCGAGAGCCAGCGCGGTGGCCAGCCCAGCCACGCTCCCGCCGGCGACCACGAAGCGGTCAGCGGTGCCTGCCATCCCGTCGCAGCATATAGTTGGATACACCCGTAGTCAACAAGGCCGGATGCCCGGGTTGACTTCAGGCGGTGCCTCGGCTGCGGCGTGACGTTCGCGGCCGCTCCGCGGCCCGAGAGAGGGCGAGCTGCCGGGCCTTCTCCGAGACCGCCAGCATCAGCTCGGTCGCGTCCGCAGCCAGCTCTTCCGCTTCGGCGTCCAGTTCGCCTCCGACCCATGCGATGAGCAACTCGGCGAAACCCGCAGCCAGAAAGCGGGCCGACAGAGTGCCGATCTGCTCGCCCTGCGCCGGCGCGCCGTAGACCCGGTATGCATCCTGCTCGATCATCCATGCGATGTCGTGGAGCATGCGGATCCGGCGCCGGTTGAGTTGCTCGTTACCAATGGCTTCAACGTTCAGGATGCGTACCAGGTGAGTCTGGCGGGTGACGATCTCCGCGGACTTCTGGACCGCCGCCTGGAGCCGGGCCTTCGGGTCGTCCGGGGCCGCCTCGGCCGCTGCGGAGACCTCTTCGAGGAAGCTGGCCGAAAGTTGGTCGAAGACGGCAACGAGCAGAGTGTCGATGTCTTCGAAGCTCTCGTAGAAGTAGCGGCTGTGCAGCCCGGCCCGGGCACATACCGCTCTCACAGTGGTGCCACTCAGGCCCTCCGTGGAGAGGAGGTCGATGGCCGCGTCGATCAGTCGTTGTCGTCGCTCAGCGGTGCGTGCGTCGGGTTCGATGCCACGCCACTTGCGCCGGACCGGCTCGGTCACGTGGACACCATGTTGAGCACGCGGCTTATCGTAGGGCTCGGTTCCCTATCGCTCTCATGCGGCAGGGGAGGGCGCCGGGTAGAGAAAGGGAACCAGGGTTCCTTTTCTCTACACACCTTGTGAGAGTTGGCGGACGGACTCGTCTGCGCCGCCGCTCGGTGCGCTCAGTCGCATCCGTCGCATCCGTCGCAAGTTGCATCAGTCGCATCAGTCGTATCAGTCGCAGCAGGAGTCCCGCCAGCCGCAATCCTCGCAACGGTAGTGGGCGTGTTCGTTCGTCATCCGGCCTCCGCAATGAGGGCATTCCTCGAATATGCCGAGCGGTGAGCGGCACTCCGTCGTCCGGGCGGGTTCTTCTGCCATGGGCTCGCCAGTTTGGCGCCCTGCGATCGGTCAAAGGTGGATCTCGGCGGGGTCACCCGCCGGCGTCACCGGCCTGACCGACCTCCACGCCGGCGCGCCGAAGGAACTCGAGGAGTTCTCGGGCCGCCTCGGCGGGGGCGACCGGGCCGACCACCCGGGGCGGCTCCCGTTGAACGAGCGCACCGGTGAGGGACAGGATCCGCTCGTGGGTCCCTCCGGCTGGCGGGGGGATCACCTTGGTCCGGGGTCGGTAGAAGCGCGGAGCGCCGGCGTGTACCCGAGCAGCGCCGGCAGCGCCCGCCGCGGCCGCCGCGGCCGTCGCGGAAGAAGACGCGATTGGCACCTGAACCGAGGCAGCCGCGAGGGCCGCATTCAGAGAAGCGCGCCGCAAGCGAACGCCGGCGGCCTCAACCGAGCAGACCGCCGGCGCGGTCAAGCGGATCCTCTCCCGCCACCCTCCATCTAGACGGCGCTGCCCGAGGACGACACCGCCGGATTCGAATTCCATCGCCACCAACCCGAGGGCCTGGGCCGCACCGAGATGGTGGGCAAGCATCGCCGGCACTGCGCCGGCGCCCGACAACGACGACCGGTCACCGCACACCACCAGCGCCGGCGTGCCGGAAGCGCGAATAGCGGACGAAAGGACTGCAGTCACGACACCCGGGTCGCCGGCGAGTTCCGTCCCCTCGCATCGACGGGGGCCGTGCAGCGAGTCATGGGCGGACGGCAGGGGAACGCGAAGCACTTCGGCTCCCAGCGACGCGGCCTCGCGCAGCGCCGGGACGACGGAAGCACCGCCGGCGGCGACGGCCATGACCCGAGCGCCCCAGGCCTCGCCGGCACGGAGCGCGTACTCCAGCGCTGCCGCGTCCGCAGCCGAGAGGCTTGCCATCGCGTCGTTGACCACGACCTCTCCCGACAACGGATCGACCTCCGGTCTCTGATCCGCCGGTGCGAGGCAGGCGACGACGACCTCGGCACTCGCGCTCATCGCTCGAGCTCACCCACTCAGCTCACCCATCGAGCTCATCGCTCGAGCTCACCCACCGAGCTCACCCATCGGGCTCACCCATGGCGGAACACGACTCCTTGGCCGCCATCGGGATACGTCCACGTGATCGCGCCTTCTTCGTTGCACACCATGTAGCAGGTGCCGCATTCGAAGCACTCCTCGTAGTTGAAGAGGATGCCCCCACTCGAGGTAGGCGCGAAGAGGTTTGCCGGGCAGGCGGTCACGCAGGCGCGCGTCGTGCAGGATTCGCACACGTCGGAGTCGACGACGATGTGAGCACGTTCGCCGACCCGGAACTCGACGGTTGACATCCGCTCATCGAACGAAACCGACTGCCATCTTGCGGTCATCTGAATACCCGTATCGTCTCGATGCCGTCCCGGACCAGGTCCCTCCACCGCACCCCTTGCTCCTTTGCGGCCCGTCGCAAGAGCAGCACCAGTCCAGGCTTGGGTTCAGGGTTGGTCACGGTGAACATTCGCTCGGCCACGTCGCACATCAGCTTCGGGTACGGACCTTGCATCCGTTGCGAGAGGACCAGTCCCGGGGCCCGTCTGAGGCGCTGATGATCCTTGAGGACGAAGTTCGATTCCAAAGCACGCCGGTAGCCGGCGAGGCCGGCGGTCGTGGTGTCACCGGCGGCGATCGCATCCGTAGCTGCCTTGCCCGCAGCGAGACCCGCCCCGATGGCGAAGTTGACTCCTTCTAGCCATATGCCGGCGGCCAAGGTCATCCCGGCGGCGTCGCCCGCAACCATGAGTCCGTCGGCTGTAAGCGGCGGCATTGTGTCGTATCCGCCCTCGGGGATCAGATGAGCGCCGTACTCCTTCAAGGTCGCGCCGCGCAGCCAAGGTGCGATGGTCGGGTGAGCCTTGAGATCCGCGATCAGCTCTTCGGGACGTACCTTCGCGTCGGCGAGGCCCTTCAGCGATACGACGACACCGAGGCTTACCGTGTCGCGGTTGGTATAGAGGAAACCGCCACCGGGAATGCCGCGGGTGACGCCGACCATCTCGATGTCGAGCCCTTCGTCGGGGCCGAGACCGAATCGTTCGTCGATGGTCTCGGCGGGCAGTGAGAGCACCTCTTTGACTCCGAGTGTGTGGTGGGCGGCATCGGCCTGAGGGAGCAGTCCGGCTTCTTTCGCCAGGAATGAGTTGACGCCGTCGCATGCGATGACGACCTGTGCGCGAATGTTGCCATCCGGGCGGTCTGTCTTCACGCCTACTACGCGGCCTGAGCCGTCCCAGATCAGGCCGGTTGCGACCGTCGACGTGACGAGATTGGCCCCCGCCGCGACTGCGTGACCTGCGAGCCACTGATCGAAGTCAGCTCGGTACACAGTCATCCCGTTGTACGGCGCGTCGCCCCACGAAGACGTTCGCATGTCCACGCTCAAGGACTGAGTCTCGGTGAGGACCATCGTCGACCGGCGGACCACCCAGCGCTGGACCGGGACCTCCTCCCACCAGCGGGGGATGACCCCGTCGAGGACTCGTGCGTAAACAACCCCGCCGTACAGGTTCTTCGAGCCCGGGAAAGGCCCGCGTTCCAGAAGGATCACGGATCGACCGGCGCGGGCTAGCGCCAGAGCGGCGGCCGATCCGGCGGGCCCGGCGCCCACGACTACGGCGTCAACCACGTCAGGCAAGGTGCGGTTCCTTGGAGTTCGTCAGTCGAGATTCGATTTCCGGCGGGATTGCGACACCGAGAAGCCGGGCAAGCTCGAGCAGGACTCCCGGTGCGTTCGACACCAAGCCCAGGTTGGCCATCGCCGTCATCGGGCACGACGGGTCGAGGTTGATGCTCGCGATGTGCCGGGGTGCGCCGAGGCCGCCGACGTGCTGGCTAGCTCCCGAGATTCCGAATGCCACATAGATGTCAGGGTCGACGGTGACGCCTGTCGTTCCGATCTGCCGGTCGTATGGCATCCATCCAGCGTCGGTGACGACGCGCGTCGCGCCGGCCGAAGCCCCGAGGCAACCGGCGACAGCGACCAGTAGCTCGTACACCGATCGAGCCTCCTCGTCGGAGATACCCGCCGGCACCAGCCCGGCTCCGCCGCCGAGAACCCGCTTGGCATCCGCCAGATCCATCGTCGCCGGATCCGGCTCGACGAGCTCCGACGCAACATCGGATATTCGGTCCGCCTCTGGGATAGACACCGACAGGGTGGACACCGACAGGGTGGACACCGACTGATCGGCATGCGTTGCAATGGGGGAGCGGGCCCCGGGCATCAGTGTCGCCACAACGCAATCCTCGCTGACCACCGGAACCACGACGCGCCCATCGACGCGGAGAAGCTCCGAGTGAACTGTCGAATCCGCCAACACTTTGACGCTGACCGCTCCGGCGAGCAATGGTCTGCCCATCTCGGCGGCCAACCGCGGGGCAAGGTCACGTCCGTCGGGCGACCCGGGCATTACCACGACCCGAACTCCGTTGAGCAGCGGGGCGAGTGCCCGCGTGATGCTGGGCAGGTCCACCGCTGCCTCGGCCAGCCATATCCGCGAACCGCCTAGGGCGCCTACCACCGACTGGGTGCCGGTTCCAACGACGATGACACGACCTCCGGCCTCGGCCGCCGCCTCGCCGGCGCCCGCCGGCAGGCGGCCGTCACGGCACACGACTAGTGCGATCTCATCGCCGTCGAAGTCCTCTGAGCTCACAGCGACAACGCCACCCGATGACCCTCTACGACAGCCGCGTGAGCTCGCCTCGGCGCGAGGCAGTCACCGATTCGGAAGACCTCGAACGACGACCCGCTCAGCTCGCGCCACAGAGCGTCCTCGGGCTGCTGGTGCACACAACACACCACCCACTCGCACTCAATGTCCCGGTTCATGCCCGTCGGGTGGTGCTGCAACGTGAGGACGACTCCATCCTCGGACGCCACCACTGCCATGGGGACCAAGTCGGTCGCCTGCCGGATTCCTTTGGCGTGCGCGCGCACGTTCCACGTTTCCAGGTCCAATGTGATGCCGAGGTCCTGGCCGACGACCATTCCGTTGGTGACGATCTCGATCTCACATCCACGATCGGCGAGCAACTCGCCGACAGACGTCGCCTGATGGAAGCCGAGCTCGTCGACCACGACGACCCTACCGGCAGGCGAGACCCGGCCTTCGAGAACGTCACGGACGTCCACCACCCGGTCGCTATCGCCGGCCCACCACGGCCGAGCCGGAGCGGCCCCCGTGGCGACGACGGCGGTTTCAGGACGCAACGACCTGACCATCTCGGCACTGCCTACGCATTCGAGACGTACGTCGATGCCGAGACGGGCGACACTAGCCGACAGGTTCCGGGTGATGTCGAGCATCTCTGCGCGGCTGGGGACGCTCGCCACCGCCGGGATCTGGCCTCCGAGGCGCGCCTGCCGCTCGAGGAGGACGACCCGGTGACCGCGCTCGGCTGCCGTAACGGCCGCCTGCATACCGGCCGGGCCGCCGCCGACGACGACGACACGTCGCGACTGTCCCGGCGCCGCGACGGCCGCGGATTCCCTTCCGGTGCGCGGGTTCTCGATGCAACCGAGCCAACGGTTGAGGCCCATGCGCCCAACGCACTCCTGATTGCACGAAAGGCACGAGCGGATCTCGGTCGCGAGTCCGGCTCGGGCCTTGGCGCCGAAGTCGGCGTCGGCGATCTGACCCCGGACTACCCCGACAAGATCACACTGGCCGGCGGCCAACGCCCGATCGGCCTGCAGCGGATCCTTGAAACGACCTACCCCCACCACCGGCAGGCTCACCGCCTCACGGATCGCCGTCGGAATGAACATCGAGTAACCCGGCGGGATCTGCATGCTCGCTTCGATCATGAAAAGCGTCGCGGTAGCAACACCTATCGAGGTGTTGATGTAGTCGACCCTCTGCGACGCCTCCACCATTCGCGCGACGGCCACTGCGTCATCGATGGTCGTGCCTCCCTCGATCAGCTCGTCGCCGCACAACCGCACGCCTAGGGCCAGTTCCGGTCCGATCGCCTCGCGTACCGCATCGACGATCTCGACAAGCAACCTCGCCCGGTTCTCCAGAGATCCTCCGTAAGAATCGGTGCGCACGTTGGTTACGGGGGAGAGGAAACCTCGCACGATCGAAGAGTGCGAGCACTGCAACTCGATTCCGTCGAACCCGCCGCGCGCGCAATGCTCCGCGACCAGCGCGTAGCCGGCAACGATCTCAGCGATTTCGTGGAGCTCCACCTCCTTGGGAACCTCGCGGAACAGCGGGTCGGGCACCGGGCTCGGAGCCCACACCGGCAACCGCGTGTACATGCTCGACGCCTGCCCGCCGTTGTGGTTGATCTGGGCGAATATCGGAACGTCGTGCTCGTGCACTGCGTCGGTGATGCGCCGGTAGCCCGGGATGACCTCCGGGTGAAAACCATGAATCAGCTTTTCGTATGGCCAATCCGTCGGATGGGTCGAGTGCTCTTCGGTGATGATCAGCCCCGCGCCACCCGCGGCGCGCGCCGCGTAGTACGCGACGTGCTGCTCGCTTGGCAAGCCGCCTTGGGTTGCGTAGTTGGTCAAGTGTGCGGAGAACACGATCCGGTTCCGCACCGTGACCGGGCCGATCCGCAGCGGAGTAAAAAGGTACCGGTACTGGCCGGTCGCGCTCACAAGCCCACACCCAGGATCGAGAGCGCGGCTCGGCGGCCTTCGAGGACGGCCTCGTGAACCGTCCGGGGCGCTACACAGTCCCCGGCTCGCAAGATCCGGCGATCGCCGAGGGTGCGGTACAGCGAGTCCTCGGGCAGCCGATGCCCGCAGTCGACGATCAGAGCGGCGGGCAGCGCGGTCTTCTCGCCCGTCCACACATCTTCGACCCAAACCTCGCCGGCGCCCACGGAACGGACGCGGCTTCGCAACTGACGCCGGACTCCGGCGCGTTGCAACCGCACGTTCGTGGCAGAAAGGTCGCCGGTGCGAGCCAGCAACGTCCCTGCGACCGGGTCGGGCGAGACGATGGTGACCGCCTTGCCCGCCGCGGACAGCCATTCTGCGATTCCGACGCCGACCCAGTCGCCGATCGGATCGTCGACGACGACCGGCCCGTTTGCGAGCGTCGCAGGATCGGACTGAACGACGGCCAATGAGTCGATCACAGCAGGGTCGGCGGCGTCTGAATATCTCCCCGGAAAAAGGCGCGAGCCCGTCGCAAGCACGACCTCCCAACCGTTCGCACGCACAGTTTGAAGCGACTCGGCAGAAACCTCCTCGCTCAGAGAGATCTCAACGCCGAGGCGGGCGCATTCCGCTGCGAGCCAGTCGGTGATCAGCTTCATTCGGTCCCGTCCTGTGCCGACGGCTGCCAGGAGAAGCGCGCCACCCAGCCGATCGCTTCGCTCCGCTATGCGCACCCGCCGCCCGGCGCCGGCCAGCACCCGCGCGCATTCCATCCCTGCTGGACCGCCGCCGACGACCAGCACCGGCCCACCCGGAGAAACGTCGGTCGGAAGAACCACATCCTGGGTCTCGTGCCCTGAACGAGGCTCGCCGACGCAGGTGACGATCGGGTTGCGGTTGTCGCGGACACGGCACATCTGGTTGCACAGCAGGCACGGCCGAGCCTGCTCCGCAATACCGGCGCGCACGAGGGCGACCAACCGCGCGTCGGCGATTTGCGCCCGGGTCATCTCCGCCAGATCCGCTGTCCCGTCGGTGATCGCCGACTCGGCGGTCGCGGGATCGACGACGCTCCCTTGAAGAACCACGGGTGCTTGACTCCCGGCGGCCTCCCGCATAGATGCGCACAGGGCGATGTTGGGCGCCGGCTCGGTGTGCAGGTCGGGCCGGTAGGCATCCGTCGAGTACGGACCTGCGCGCACGACCGTGAGGAGATCGACGAGCGGGGCGAGCTGCTTCACCGCTGCCGCGGCGTGTTCTGGCGTGATTCCGGCCCACGGTGCCAGCTCGTCGCACGACAATCGAATGGCCAGGATGTGCCCCGATCCGATCGCGATCCTGACCGCATCGAGTACCTGCCGGGTGAACAGGAGCTTGTCGTCGCCGTACACGTCCTTGCGTTGGTTGGTCAGGCCCGACTGGAACTGCCTGAGCAGCGACCACGCCCCCGAGTCGATCTCGACGCCGTGGAGCCCGGCGCCGACTGCTCCGGAAGCTGCAGTCGCGAAGGAGCGGATGATCGTGTCGATTCCCGTCTGGTCCAGCTCGGCCGGAGGTTCTCGCGTCACGACGTCCGCAACACGCGACGGGGCCCACATGACCTCTTGCGAGTACGCGCTCGAGCCCTGTCCGCCGGCGTGGCCCAGTCCGGCGAGCAGAACAGTTCCCTGCGTCCTGCAGGCCTCGACGAGCTGCGACCACAACGGGATACAGAGCCGGGCGAGGGGGGCGCGCTCGTAGGGCCAGTCGTTGTCGGTTACCGACGCGGTCTCCGTGATGATCACCCCGGCCCCGCCGACGGACCGCTCGACGTAGTAGGCCAGGTGACGTTCGCTCATCGCCCGCCCATACCCGAGGTTGGTCTCGTGAGGGCCGAATACCAGCCGAGATGGCGCTATGAACCTGCCAATCTGGACCGGCTCGGCGAGGACGCTCATGGCCTGCTCAACGCGGAGAGCTCACCACCGGGGCTGGTGGCGCGCTGGGAAGGCGGTTCAACTCGTCGATCAACTGCCGCAATCTTGCGTAAGAGATCCGGTCGAAGCGGAGTGCAATCCGGGGCAGGTCGGGGAAGTCCTCGTTACGGCGTTCGACAGGGAGGGGTCGGTCGAGGATCCGAATGGGAGATTCGACGATGTCGGAGAAGCTTTCTGACAGGCTCTCCACCTCCTCGACCGTTGGCTTGTTGATGAGCCGGAGCACGAGCGTCTCTCCGACCCAGCGAATCGAGTGATAGTTCCTGTAGAAGCCGAGGATCTCCGCGGCGGCCTCTTCAACTTTTTCCACGATCTTGTAAAGACAAGTATCGACTGGCGCTATGAGGTTCCGCGATGCGACCTCCTCGTGAACGAAGCGGTCCCATCCCCGCCAGTAGCTGCCGCCCGGAACCTCGAGAAGTACCACAGGTCCCGGTTCCGCCTTGCCGGTCTGGATAAGGGTGAGCAGCTCGAACGCCTCGTCGAGAGTTCCGAATCCCCCCGGCAGCACTGCGTAGGCGAACGATTCCTTGATGAGGAGCAGCTTGCGGGTGAAGAAGTACTTCATGGACACAAGCCGCGGGTTGTCTGCGATGAACTGGTTGGCTCCCTGCTCGAAGGGAAGGCGGATGTTGATTCCGAACGCGTGGTCGGGGCCGGCACCCTCGAGGCCTGCAGCCATGATCCCGGGACCCGCTCCGGTGACGGTGGACCATCCGTGCACTGCGAGAAGCCGGGCGAGGTCCCTTGCCTGGGCGTACAACGGGTCGGTCGGGAGAGTCCTCGCCGAGCCGAACATGGTGATCTTGGGCAGATGACGGTAGGGCGCGAACACCTCGAACCCCTCACGCATCTCCTTCAGCGCCGCGTTGGTGATCTTGAGGTCGAGGCGGTCGGTGTGATCAGTCGCCAGGTTCACCACGGTTTCCAGGATCTCCATCAGCTGGTCGCGGTTTGCTGCGACACCGATGGTGTCCAACAAGGCGGCCAGCTGGTCGTTCAGAACCTCACTCACTGCGGCGCTGCGTCGCGGTCCGCTAGCCAGATCACCCGGTCGGAGGTGACCCGGCCCGCGGGGAGGTCTGCCCCGTCCACTACGGCTTTGAGCGCGGCGCGCTTGGACTCGCCGGCGACGGTGAAGATCACCAGCTGCGAACGGGCGATCCCGGAAAATGTCAATGTCATCCGCTTGTACGGGTTCCGCCCCGAAGGATCCTCGTTCAGCGCCACCAGCTGGCCCGGGTCGGCGTCGAGTGCAGGAGAGTTCGGAAAAAGCGAGGCGGTGTGCCCGTCCGGGCCCATGCCGAGATGGATCACATCGAGCTTGCCGACCTCGCCCAGGCGGAGCTGGTAAGCATCGGGGCCCTCGTCGCAGTTCATCGGATATACCGCGTTCGCAGCTCCGACCTTCTCCAGCAGGGCCTGCCGCCCGAGAAGCTGGTTCGATGCCGGGTCATCCGGGGGGACGCAGCGCTCGTCGCCCCAGTAGATGTTGACGGACAGCCAGTCGATGGCGTCACCACTCTCGGCGGCGAGCCTCTCGTAGCAGGGGCGTGCCGTGCTGCCCGAGGTGAGCGCGAGCGAGAACAGTTCGTCCGGCCGGTTCTCGTACGCGGCGATCACCAGCGACGCGAACTCGCCCGGAAGGTCGTCGACGACTCGAAGCTCACCGTTCACGGGGGGGAACGTTAGTGGGGGTCGGTCACTCGCCGAGAAGAGTTGCGGTCGCCAGCGCCCTCTCCCAGATGACGTCAGGCGCCAGATTCGTCAGAGCTTCGGACAGGGAGACGGCCAGCGGATCGTCCGCCAACGGGTGGACGGCGGGGGGTCTCGGACCGTCGGGAAGCACCGCTTGGGCGGATATCGCCTTGACCGAATTGGCTCTCGTCACTTCGAAAGTGGCTTCGTCTGTGCCTTCCCGGCAGGTCACGTGAATCTCGACGTGGCGGGCGTCTTGCAGAGTGACCTGACGTGGCTGCAGCCCGAGCTGGGCGAGCAACCAGCCGCCCAGCATCTTGCGCGGACCGACCTTGCCGGTGACGGTGACCGACTCGACACTTTGTAGCCAGCGACGGCACTCGGGCGGATCGAACAGCCCCGACAGAAGCTCCCGCCACGGGCGCAAGCGGATCCAGGACAGGTCGCTGACCGTGCGGCGGCGAGCGACTTCGAGGAGAGGACGGAAACGCCCGGTGTCGGCGGCGTCCCTGCTGTCGACGAGCAGGGCGGTGGCGACCTTCAGCAGGGGATCGGTCGGATCGGGGACGGACCCGACGTACCAGAGGGCAACGGGCAGGTCTGACACGGTGAAAGCGTCGACCAACGAATCCAGGTGTTTTGCCGCCTGCCCGCAGACCGTGAGGGTGACCTCCTCGAAGTTGGTTTCGTGGCCCTCGTTCTCGACCGTGAAGAGGGCCGCGCGGGCGTCGAGGCTCGCCACCTGGTCCGGATCGGGTCGCAGCATGACGATCCGCGCGGGATGCCTCCCGCCGAGGGACCGCAGGGCGCGAGTCGCCGCGTATGCGCGGTCGTCGTCTGGCGCGACTGCGACGAGTGTCATCACGGTGGTGCGTGCGGACCGCTCGTCTTTGGACTGGTGCCTCAGGTCGGCGAGGCCTGCGACGACCTCGGAAAGCCGCACTCCTTGTCCGCTCCAGGTGTCGACCGCTACGGCGTCCGCCACTGCCTTCCGTCCCGTTCTATGAGCTGGTCGGCCGCTTTGGGTCCCCACGTTCCCGCGGCGTAGCCGGCCAACGGAACCGACCGTTCGCCGTGCCACGTCTCGAGAATCGGGTCGACGATCTGCCACGCCTGATCCACTTCGTCGCTGCGGATGAAGAGCGTCGGATCGCCGACCATCGCGTCGAGGAGGAGCCTCTCGTACGCGTCGGGGGCCTCTTCGATGAAGGAAGTTCCGTAGGACATGTCCATCAGCACGTCGCGCACCTGGAACGACTGACCGGGGACCTTGGCGCCGAAGCGAAGCGCGACGCCTTCGTCGGGTTGTATGCGGAGGACGAGCGCATTTGGCTGGAGCTGACGGGCTTCGGCGGCCGTGAACGCCAAGTGCGGGACCCGCTGGAATTGGAGGGCGACCTCGGTGAGCCGCTTGGGGAGCCTCTTTCCCGTGCGGATGTAGATCGGGACGCCCGCCCACCGCCAGTTGTCGACGCGAAGCCTCATCGCGACGTATGTCTCAGTGTGGCTGTGCGGGTCGACGTCCGGCTCCTGGCGGTATGCCGGGACCGCAACTCCCTCGCTCCAACCCGAGTCGTACTGACCCCTGACGACATCCACAAGGACATCGTCGGGGGTCGGGATCACGACCGAACGGAGAGCCTTGACCTTCTCGTCGCGTACGTCGTTAGCGTCGAGGCTCGCCGGCGGTTCCATGAGGGTGAGTGAGAGGACCTGCATGACGTGGTTCTGGACGATGTCCCGGAGGGCCCCCGCGGTTTCATAGAAGCCGCCGCGCTTCTCGACACCGAGCGATTCGGCGACGGTGATCTGCACGTGGTCGATGTAGCTGCGGCTCCACAGTGGCTCGAAGATCGCGTTGGCGAAGCGGAGCGCGAGAACGTTCAGGACGGTTTCCTTGCCGAGGTAATGGTCGATCCGGTAGATCTGGGACTCGTCGAAGGTGCGGTGCAATGTTGCGTCGAGGTGACGGGCGCTTTCGAGGTCCCTGCCGAACGGCTTCTCGATGATCAGCCTCACCGCCGACTGCTCGTTGGGGGGTTGGTTGAGACCGGACTGACCCAGGTGGTCTGCGACCTCCTCGAACACCGCCGGAACCGTGGCGAGGTAGAACGTTCTGTTCCCAGATGACGCAATCTCGGTTTCGAGGTCCGCGAGAGTCGACTTCAGGGTCGCGAACGTGGCCTGATCTACGTAGTCCCCGGCCACGTACCGGCTGTGTTTCACGACGTCGGACCATGCCGGCCCGGCGTCTGGTACCGCCTTTGTCATCACCTGCCGGAAGCCCTCGTCGTCCATGGGAGTCCTGGCGACGCCCACCACGGCGAAGGACTGAGGCAAAAGCCTCCGGCGCGACAGACGCTCCAAGGCTGGGAGCAGCTTCCTGGCGGTCAAGTCCCCTGACGCTCCCATCACGACCAGAATTCCCGGTGGAGCGGTGCGGGAGCTGTTCAGACCTTCGGCGAGCGGATTGGGGGGAGCGCTGCTCTGGTCGCTCACTGAATTCACCCGCCCCCGCTGAGCGCGTTGGCCTTGTCGGACAGTGCTTGAAGGAGTTCGTCGTAGCTTTTGAGGAACGAGGCGACCCCCTCCTGCTCGAGCACGTTCGACACGTCAGCCATGTCGATGCCTGCGGCTGCAAGCCGATCCAGCTCGCTTCGCGCTGCGTCCACCCCGGTGTCGACCGTGCGTTTAACGGTGCCGTGATCCTGGAACGCGTCGATGGTGTGATCGGGCAACGTGTTGACCGTGTCGGGTCCGATGAGGTTGTCGACGTAGAGCAGGTCTGGATAGGCGGGGTTCTTGGTCGAAGTCGACGCCCACAACGGCCGCTGGGGGTGGGCGCCCTTCGCCTTCAGCGCATCCCACCAGGGCCCCGAGAAGTGCTCCTTGAACAACGAGTACGCCAACTTCGCTTGGGCGACGGCGGCCTTTCCGGCGAGGTCTTCGGCACCGCTGACACCCTGGAGCCGGCGATCCACTTCGGTGTCGACCCGGCTGACGAAGAAGGAGGCGACGCTGTGCACCTTCGCAAGGTCGCCCCCCGCTGTCGCGAGAGCTTCCAGACCCGACAGGTAGGCCTCGATGACCTCGGCGTACCGGTCGAGACTGAATATGAGGGTGACGTTGATGTTGCGGCCCTCGGAGATCATTGCCTTGATCGCAGGTACACCCTCCTCCGTGGCGGGGATCTTGACCATCAGGTTCGGAAGCGAAATCCGCGCGTGCAGCGATCTCGCCGCTTCGATCGTCGCGGCCGTGTCGGATGCCAGAGCCGGAGACACCTCGAGAGACACGAACCCGTCGGTGCCGCCGCTTTCGTCGTGGACTGGACGGAGCACGCCACAAGCGTTCGTGACGTCGTCGATGGCCATATCCCAGAAAGCCGCTTCGATGGAATCCTTGGCAATCAGCTGTCTGAACTGATCGTCGTAGGCGTCCGAGCCGGTCATCGCCTTCTGAAAGATGGTGGGATTAGAGGTGACCCCCCGGATGCCCGATCCGACCAGCTTGGCCAGACCACCGCCCTGGATTGCGGTCCGAGTCAAGTTGTCCAACCACGGGCTCTGCCCGCACTGCTTGTAGAGGTCTTGCAGCCTGGTCATCGGGGCTTCCTCCTACTCGTCGTCCTCGTCATCTGAGAAATACCCGAGCTCGTCGAAGAGTTGCCTCGCCCGCTCGGCGACGTTCTCAGGGGTGAACCCGAACTCGGCGAGAACCTGGTCTCCGGGAGCCGACGCGCCGAAATGGTCGATCGACACAGACTCGTCCGCCCAACGGGACCACCCGAACGACGATGCCGCCTCCACCGACAAGACCGGGGCCCCCGGGCCGAGCACAGAATCCTGGTAGTCGTCCTCCTGGTCCTCGAACAGGTCCCAGCTGGGCATCGAGACGACCCGGGCGGTAATCCCTTCGTCGGCGAGGATCTTGGCGGCCTCCATGCATACTGAAACCTCCGATCCGGTGCCGATCAGGACAATGTCCGGGTCTTCGTTGCCGTTCATGAGCACATACGCGCCTCGTTGGAGGTTTGACGCCAGCTCGTGAGTTCCCTCGAGAACGGGAATGCTCTGACGGGTCAGGATGAGCGCCGTCGGCCCGTCGCTCTCAACCGCCACGCGGAAGGCCTGGGCGCATTCGTTGGCGTCCGCCGGCCTGATTACCCGGAGGCCAGGCATAGCCCTCATGGCGGCAAGCTGCTCGATCGGCTGGTGGGTCGGTCCGTCCTCGCCCAAACCGACGGAGTCGTGGGACCAGAAGTAGATGACCTTGGCTTCGGACAGCGCGGCGAGACGCACCGATCCCCGCATGTAGTCGCTGAATACGAAGAAGGTGCCCCCGATGGGCAGAACCCCTCCGTGTAGCGACATACCTGTCATTACCCCGCCCATTCCGTGCTCGCGTACACCGAAGGCGAACGCCCTTCCTTCCGGGTTCTTAACACCTTGGCGCGGTGTGTCGTCGAGCTTGGTACCCGTGTTTCCGGTCAGATCCGCTCCGCCCGAGACCATCGCTGGGACGTGCGGGAAGACGGCGTTCAGAATCTTGTTCGCGGCGACCCGGGTGGCGATCTTTTCGCCGGGCTGGTCCCAGTTGGGAAGCTTCTCGTGCCAGCCGGGCAGGGTTCCAGAGGACCACACCGCGTCCCATTCGGTTCTGTCGCGTGTCCAGCCTGCCAGACGTTTGTCCCATTCGGCTCGAACAGCCTGACCTCGAGGGATCGCCTCGCGATACATGCCGAGGACTTCGTCGGGGACCCAGAACGTCTGCTCCGGTGGAAGCCCCAAGATCTCCTTGGTGGCACGAACCTCGTCCTCGCCCAGGGGGGAGCCATGCGCTTTCGGGTTGTCGGTCATGTGCGGCGCGGGGTACCCGATGTGGCTCCTGAGCACCAGCATGCTCGGCCGGTCCTCGACGGCCATCGCCCTTCTTATCGCCGCTTCGAGCGCGTCGGTGTCGTTGGCGATCTCGCCGAGACGCTCGGTGTGCCAGCCGTAGGCTTCGAAGCGCTTCGCCGCGTCGTCCCCGTAAGTGATCTCGGTCGGTCCGTCGATGGTGATGTGGTTGTCGTCGTAGATGTAGATGAGGCGGCCCAACTGCAGGTGGCCTGCGAGCGAACCGGCTTCGTGGCTTATCCCTTCCATGAGATCGCCGTCGCTGCAGATGACGAAGGTGTGGTGGTCGACGACATCGGAGCCGAACCGGGCCCTGAGAAGCCGTTCGGCGGCACCAAGGCCGACACCGTTGGCGAAGCCCTGACCCAGCGGGCCGGTGGTGACCTCTATCCCTGGCAGATCGTGAACCTCCGGGTGGCCAGGTGTTCGGCTGTGAAGCTGGCGGAACTGCTTGAGGTCTTCGATCTCCACCCCGTACCCGGTCAGGTAGAGCATCGAATAGAGGAGGATGCACGCGTGGCCGCACGAGAGAACGAACCGGTCGCGGTCGGGCCAATCCGGGTCGGTCGGGTCGAACTTCATGATCCTCGTCCACAGCACGTGGGCCAGCGGCGCGAGTGCCATCGCGGTGCCCGGATGGCCCGAGTTCGCTTTCTGAGGGGCGTCCATCGCCAAGCCCCTGATGACGTTGATGCCGAGCTGCTCCAGGTCCCGATCCGTCATGGGCCAACCCTATCCAGGCCCCGGACGCACGCGAGACAAGAGTGTTACAACACTGCCAGCAGGGTAAGGGGGACGACGGTGACAGGACCGTCAGGGAGGAGGCGGCAGTTGGCCTCGATGGTTCCGAGCTTCTTGTATTCGAGTTCGCCGCGCACCAGCCGGTACGTGAACTTCCCCGGCTCGACCTGGAAGGGCGACACGTTGCGGGCGACCTGCTCGCCGTCCTCGTCCTTGAAAACGACCTCGAGTATCCCTTGGCCGTCCTCGTCCTGCCGGCACCGGACCAGCACGATCAAATGCGGCGTGATCGTCACGGGCGGATCGGCGGGCGCCGGCGTGGAGAACATGATCCCCGTCAGGTCGATGCGGGTCGACGGACCCGGAACCGGTCGAAGGTCGATGTTCTCGACGAAGAGAGCGGAAACGATGTCCATGTTGAAGTCCGTGTTGGGGTGAAGTCGAGCTAGGGGTTCAGGCTGCCTTGGCGGGTTGGCGGGCGTTCGTCGACAGACGAGGCTCCAGGTGCCGCACCGTCAGCCAGCGCAGCTTCTTAGCAACGCTGATGAACCACCAACCGGGATCGATTTCCCCCCGTTGCATCGAGAGTCGCGCCGATGTGGGCGCCGCGTGGTGGTTCGAGTGGAGTCCTTCACCCGCGGTTAGCCAGGCAAGCCATTGCGAGTTGGCGGCGAGACCCTTGAAGGGCCGGCGCCCGAAGGAGTGGCCGACGGCGTTCACCGCCGAATTGAGTCCGAGATAGGAGACGACATGGGTGGCCGCGGCGATGGCCACGAGAAGCCAGTTGCCCCAGAAAACCAGCGCCAGCAAGCCGATCCCGACGCCTAGCCCCACGAGGGCGTGGTCGAAGAGGACCCGGTCCCACCGGTCTGCCGGTACGTCCTTTGCGTACTTCTCGACGGTGACGCCGTCCCGGGCAGCCTTGCGGTACAACAGAACATTGCCGAACTGGACAGTCGCGAAACCCTCGAGGAGCGGGGAGTGCGGGTCTCCTTCTACGTCGGTGAAAGCATGGTGCCGGCGATGGACGCCCACCCACTGGCGGGGTCGGATGCCGGTCGTGATCCAGAGCATCGCCCGGCAGGCGAATCGGAGCGCCGGCGACATCGTGATCGCACGGTGTGAAAGGGTCCTGTGGAGGAAAACGGTCGTCAGGACGATGGCGACCTGGCAGACAGCCAGGCCGGCCAGGATTGCGATGAGGATGCCGGGCACGCGCCAACGCTAGTCGAGGGGTTGCTCAGTTGACCCCGCGGCAGAGCCATTCGTAGATCCGAGTCGCTCGGAACAAGTTCGGGTCTGGGGAGTTGACGCGGGAGGGGGCATGACGTCGTCTATTTTCTGTCCCTTGATGTCGCGGCTGGGCATCGGGGCGATCGTGGTCGCCCTGGCGGGAGTGGGAGGGACGGCGACGGGGCTACCGGCGGCCGCTGCGGGTAATGGCGCGCAGCGACCGGGCCAGGACCTCCTTCCGACCTCGGTCCTGTCTGTTCGGAGGGTGCCCGACTGGTTGGCTGGGACCGCATCCGCGCAACGACTCGGCGCCGCGCTCCAACGCGTAGTGGGCCAAGCGCTGACGTCGGGCGGTCTGCCTTCGGGTTGCCTGCTCGTCACACAGGGCAACGCAACGATCTTCGCCTCCTATGCCGACAAGATGTTCATCCCAGCGTCGAACCTCAAGATCCTTACCGCGACAGCCGTTCTCGACCGCCTCGGCGGATCCGACAAGTTCGTCACAAGCGTCCGGTCGGCGAGTCCTCCCTCCGGTGGGATCGTCTTCGGGAATCTGTACCTGGTCGGCGGAGGGGACCCCGACCTGCGAACTTCGTCATATGGGGGCGGAACCGCCGGCGGCGGCACGGTCTTTACTTCTCTCGACAAGCTCGCCGAACAGGTGCGCCAGTCTGGCGTGACGGAAGTGACCGGGTCGATCGTTGGCGACGCGGGCCGTTACGACAGCCAACGGATCGTCCCCTCGTGGAAGCCGATCTACACCACCGAAGGTGACGTCGGTCCTTTGAGCGCACTCGAAGTCAACGACGGTTTCGTTCCCAACACCACCACGACCACGACGACCACGGTCCCACCCCCTCCGCCGCCCGGCGGCGCTCCGGATGCTCCCAAGCCGCCAACCCCCAGACCTCCTCCCGCAACAAGGCCGGGGGAGACGAGCAACTCTGCTGCACTCGCGTTTGCTGCCGCGACGGACCCCGTGGGTCAGGCGGCACAAGCATTCGAGACGTTGCTGCGCAACGACGGAGTGAGGGTCGACGGTGGTGCGCGAAGCGGGTTCACCCCCGGTACCACGGCCGTGGTCACAGCGATCGACAGCGCGCCCCTCACGGACGAGCTGGACGCGATGCTGAGCGTGAGCGACGACACCGCTGCGGAGCTTTTTACAAAGGAGCTCGGCTACCAGCAATCGCAGCAAGGGACCACTAAGGCGGGAGTTGCGGCCATACGGGCGGACCTGCAGGCCGACGGGCTTCCGGTCGATCAGCTCGTACAGGTGGACGGGTCCGGATTGGACCGCTCGGATCGGGCGAGCTGCGACCTGATCGTGGACGCCCTGGAGAGGGCCGGGCCCACCGGTGTCATCGCAAAGGGGTTGCCGATCGCGGGCAAGACCGGGACCCTCGTCGGGAGAATGACCGGTACTCCTGCACAGGGAAGGCTTATTGCCAAGACGGGCAGCCTCGACAACGTCGTGAGCCTCAGCGGTTTTGTGCTGCCGCCCTCCGGCACGCCCCCGACGCCGGCGCTTGGAGAACCGCTGGTCTTCTCGTTGATTCTTAACGGCCTCCCGGACACGATCGCCGAGGACGTCTCGGACAAGGTCGGAATCGCGCTTGCCGGGTACCCGAACCTTCCGCCCATGAAGTTGCTGGAGCCACAGCCCGGCGGGTGACCGATCCTTGCGCGGAAGTGAAGCCGCAGATAAGGATCGCACCCCGTGACTCAGAGCGGCGCGAGATCGAAGAGCGACAAGTCGGTGTCCGCGCTCGCCACCGAGCTACTCAACCTGGTCGTCGCGTACACCAAGCAGGAGACTCTCGATCCGCTGAGGGAACTCGGACGGTTCGTGACCTTCGGCATCGCAGGAGCGATACTCATCGCACTCGGCGGTGCGCTGCTGATCCTGAGCGCCGTGCGAATCTTGCAGAACGAGACCGGATCGCATCTCCACGGTGACCTCACCTGGGTGCCTTACACAGGAGGGATCGCCGTGGCCGTGTGCGGCATCGGATGGGCCGTGAGCCGGATCACGCGGGGTCTTCGCTGATGCCCCGGATGCCTGCGGTCGACACATCCGGCGTCAAGGGAAGCGGACCGGGCGGCCGCGTCGAGGCGGTCGACATCCGTTCCAAGCTTCGTGAGATCCGCGGCGAAGTCGACGAGAAGGCGGAGACCGCCAAACCTGCGGCCTTGTCGGCGGGTGTGGCCGCGGTGATCCTGATTGTTGTCGTGGCGTTCCTCCTCGGGCGCCGGCGGGGCCAGCGCAAGACCACCTGGGTCGAGATCCGCAGACTGTGACATCTGCCCGGCGGGGCCCCGCTACATCGATCTGGCCCCGCCTCTGGGGAAGCGTGGGGACCCCATCCCCACGCCCGGCCGTATGACCCTGGTCGACCGGGCGATCCGGCTCGGGATCCGCCGTGGATGGGATCGCGGCGTCGGCGAGGGCAGCCGGGTATGGGTTGTGATCGGCGGTGCCGCACTTGTCGCCCGGCTCGCGCGGAGGGCGCTGCGGCGGGAGCCGGAGGTCGTCTTCTCGGAGGAGATCAAGCCTGGCGAATCGTTCCGAGTGACCCACGAGGCTCACGACTGACGCTGCCACGCGACAATGGGAGCGTGAAGGTCATGCTCCGCAACCCGAGGCGGGAGCTGGAACTTGCCGGACCGATGGCGGTGCAGGCGCTTTTGTCACGGCTCGAGGTGAACCGCGAGTCTGTTCTCGTCATAGTCGATGGCACCCTCGTCACGGGCGACTCCACCATTCCGGACGCGGCGACGGTCGAGGTGCGACCGGTCATATCGGGTGGCGCGCGATGAAGTGCAGATCTTGTCGTGCGCCGGCGGTGATCGACATCCGCCGGCACAACGCCGGTTTCTGCCAGCAGTGCTTCTTCAAGCACTGCCGGGACCAGGTGGAGAAGGCGATCCACTCGTACAAGATGATCAGCGAAGGAGAGCGGGTGCTCGTGGCCGTCTCGGGCGGCAAGGACTCGCTCGCCCTTTGGGACCTGCTGCTCGACCTCGGGTACGACGCCGACGGCTTGTATCTCGGCCTGGGGATCAGCGGGTACAGCGAGCCCTCGGGGGACTACGCCAGGGATTTTGCGGGAAAGCGGAATGCCACGCTTGTCGAGATCGACCTGCCGGCAGATTTCGGCTACGACATCCCCACCGGATCGGCCGCGGCCCGCCGCGCGCCGTGCTCGGCGTGCGGGCTTTCCAAGCGGCACCTGTTCAACAAGGCCGCTCTTGACGGCGGGTATGACGTGGTCGCCACCGGGCACAACCTTGACGACGAGGCGGCAGTTCTTTTCGGCAACGTCCTGCGGTGGGACCTCGGCTTTCTCGGCCGCCAGTACCCGGTGCTGCCGGGCGGCGACGGATTCGCCCGGAAGGTGAAGCCGCTCGTTCGCCTCGCAGAGCGGGAGACGGCGGCCTACTGCGTGCTTCGCGGCATCGAGTACATCGTCGAGGAGTGCCCGATGGCGGCGGGAAACCGGCACCTCGGCTACAAGGAGGCTCTCAACGAGATCGAATCGACTTCACCCGGTTCGAAGGCCGCTTTCTACTTCGGTTTTCTCGATCGGATCGCACCGATGGTGGCGCACGCGGCGGAGGAGGAGCGCGAGGGGCTGCATCCCTGCCCCGGGTGCGGATCGCCGACGGTGAGCAAGGTCTGCGCCTTCTGCAAGTTGGTCGAACGCGCCGGGGGAGCGGTATGAGCCGCCCGTTCGAGCCCGGCGAGCGTGTGCTCCTCTTCGACTCCAAGGGCCGCCGGTACCTGGTGCGGCTAGAGGCGGGAGGGGAGTTCCACACCCACTCCGGGCCGGTGAGCCACGACGAGCTCATCGGGCGCGAGGAGGGCTTGGTGGTCAGGTCTAGCAGGGGAGCGCGATACACAGCGGTGCGACCCACCCTGGCCGAGGTCGTCCTGAAAATGCCGCGCGGAGCCCAGGTCATCTACCCGAAGGACCTCGGCCCGATCCTGATCCTGGCGGACGTCTTCCCGGGAGCCAAGGTCTTCGAATCCGGCCTTGGCTCGGGCGCGCTCTCGATGGCCCTGCTGCGAGCCGGGGCCGAGGTGACCGGTTACGAGGTGCGGCCGGACTTCGCCCAGCGAGCACAGGCGAACGTCGCCGGATTCCTCGGGTCGGTAGCGCTCGACCAGTATCACGTGAACATCCGGGATGCGTACGACGGGATCGAGGAGCACGGTTTCGACCGCGTCGTCCTCGATTTGCCCGAGCCGTGGAGGATGATCAAGCACGCCGAGGAGGCCCTCCTTCCCGGCGGGATCCTGGTGTCCTACCTGCCGACCATCAACCAGGTCAGCACCCTCAGAGACACCCTCTCCCGGAGCGCCTTCGGCATGGCAGAGACCGTGGAGGTCCTCCAACGGAGCTGGCACGTGGAGGGACAGTCCGTCCGCCCCGACCACCGCATGGTGGCCCACACCGGTTTCCTCACCTCGGCTCGGCTCCTGTCGCCCGGCGAATCGGAGTCCTGACCTAACGGATGGACGTGCTCGATTTAATACTTGTTCTTCTGGCCGTCGTCGCTGGTATCGGCGGGTACCGGATCGGTTTCCTCGGCAGGGTCGTGTCCTGGGTGGGCCTGGCGCTCGGCTTCTACCTGGCGGTGCGTTTTCTGCCGACGGTGGTCGTGGACCTGGCTTCGTCCTCACCCGGCGTGCAGCTCACCGTGGCGATCCTGCTCCTCGTCGGGGGTGCCATGGCGGGCCAAGCCGCCGGATTGGTTCTTGGGTCGAGGCTCCACAGCGCCCTGCCGCTTGGGCGGGTCCGCCAGGCCGACCGGGTCGTGGGCGCGGTGTTCGGAGTGGTGGGGGTAATCGCGGTGCTTTGGCTCCTTATTCCTTCGGTCGCCTCGGTGCCCGGCTGGCCGGCGCAGGTCACCAACGGCTCGGGTATCGCCCGCTGGGTGTCTCGCAACCTGCCCACCCCTCCCGATGCCCTGCAGGTCCTGCGGCGGATCATCGGCCAGGACGCGCCTCAGGTGTTCTCCGAGCTTCGCCCCGGGGGCTCCGTCGGCGCTGCACCTTCGTCGAGCCCGCTTTCGGGGCCGGTGACGACGCTGGTCTCGGCTTCCACTGTCAAGGTGGAGGGCCAGGCCTGCGACCGGATCTACGAGGGCAGCGGCTTCACGATCGCACCGGACCTTGTCGTAACCAATGCACACGTGGTAGCGGGAGAATCAGCAGGGAACACCGAGGTACTGCTTCCGGACGGGCGAACCATGCACGCCACCGTGATCATGTTCGATTCGAACCGGGATCTCGCGCTGCTCTCGATTAGGGGGCTCCCCGAAGCTCCCCTGACCATGGCGGCGCCGAACGTCGGGCAGACAGGGGCGGTGTTCGGCCACCCGGAGGGGCAGGACCAGCTGGCGGTCACGCCGGCGAGGGTCGCCCAGATGGAGATAGCGGTCGGGCAGGACCTCTACGACAGCCACACCACCCGCCGGCAGGTGCTGGTCCTCGCTGCCGGGCTGCAGCACGGCGACTCCGGCGGGGCACTGGTCAGCACTTCGGGCTCGGTGATCGGGGTGGCCTTCGCCATCTCCGCCGACCAGAGCGGTACCTCGTACGCCCTCAACTCCAGCGAGCTGCAGGCGGCGCTGGCCGAACCGCGGTCGCCGTCGGGCACGTCAACCGGGCCTTGCCTCACCGGTTAGGCGCGCTCTACTCCTCTATGAAGATGCACTCCCCGGGGCATTCCTCGGCTGCCTCTTTGGTCGCGTCCTCCATGCCGTCAGGGACAACGGCCAGGCCCTCGTGCCCACCAGGGTTGTCGAAGACCTTGTCCCCCTCCTTGACGTAGGAAAGGCCATCATCGAGGAGGGTGAAGACGGCAGGCGCGATCTCCTCACAGAGCCCGTCTCCCGTGCACAGATCCTGATCGATCCAGACCTTCATCGCGTCGCTTAGCCTCGTTCCTCGGCAGGGGGTTACCAGAGTTTCTACGCCCCAGTCTAACGAACGACGGTACAGAGGCCCGGCTCGCGGTGTCAATTGTTGATCAAACGTGTCGATTATCACGCCGGCGGGTGCGGTAAACAGCTTCGCCCATCACTCCCAAGCCGCAAGTATGGGGGTAAGTTCACACCCTAAGTTAGGGAACGAGGTGCTCCAGTGAGCGACGCCGAAACCTACGCCCGGATTGCGGCCTACGAGAAGGAGGTCGCCGAACTACGCGACCAGATCAAGGGTCTCGAGGAAGAGATGCTCGGCCTGCGTCGCAGGATGCAGGACGCCCCCAAGCGGGTGCGGACGCTCGAGGAGAAACTCCTCGAAACGAAGGGGCAGTTGCAGCAGGCGATCTCCCAGAACGAGAGGCTGACCTTCACCCTTCGCGAGGCCCGTGAGCACATCGCCGCCCTTCGCGAAGAAGTCGACAAGCTGACCCAACCGCCGTCGGCCTACGGCACCTTCCTCGGGCGCAACGACGACGGCACCGTCGACGTTTTCTCCGGTGGCCGAAAGATGCGCGTCGCTCTCCACCCGGAGTTGGAAGCCGAAGAGGCGGAGCTTTTGAGCCGCGGCGCTGAGGTGGTCCTCAACGAGTCCCTAAACGTCGTGCTCGCCCGGTCCCCCGAGCAGTCGGGTGAGGTGGTCACCCTCAAAGAGCGCCTGGAGGACGGCCGCGCAATCATCGTGGGAAGGGCTGACGAGGAGCGGGTCGTAGAGATCGCGCAGGGTCTGGCCGACGTGAAGCTGCGTGCCGGGGACTCGGTGCTCATGGACAGCCGGACAGGCCTCCTTCTCGAAAAGCTGCCGCGCCCCGAGGTGGAGGAGCTGGTCCTCGAGGAGGTACCCGACATCTCCTACGCCGATGTTGGAGGTCTGGACCGGCAAATAGAGGCGATCACCGACGCGGTGGAGCTTCCGTTCCTGCATCGCGAGCTCTTCGTCGAGCACAGGTTGCCGGCGCCGAAGGGCATCCTCCTTTACGGGCCGCCGGGCTGCGGCAAAACGCTCATCGCCAAGGCGGTGGCTAATTCCCTGGCCAAAAAGGTCGCCGAGCGCTCCGGCGACAGCGCGGCGCGGAGCTACTTCCTGAACATCAAGGGCCCGGAGCTTCTCAACAAGTACGTCGGAGAGACCGAACGCCAGATCCGCCTGGTCTTCCAAAGAGCCAGGGAAAAAAGTGAAGAGGGCGTCCCGGTGATCGTCTTCTTCGACGAGATGGACTCCTTGTTTCGCACCCGCGGAACCGGGATCAGCTCGGACATGGAATCCACGATCGTGCCCCAGCTTCTTGCCGAGATCGACGGTGTCGAAACGCTGCGCAATGTGATCGTCATCGGCGCCTCGAACAGGGAAGACCTGATCGACCCGGCGATCCTGCGCCCGGGTCGTCTCGACGTGAAGATCAAGATCGAGCGCCCCGACCTGGATGCGGCAGCCCAGATCTTCGCCCGGTACCTGACCTCCGATCTACCTCTGGCAGAGGACGAGGTAACCGGGGCTGGAGGCGGCGACCGTGGCAAGGCCGTGCAGCTCATGATCGAGAAGACGGTCGCCGAGATGTACCGGGCGGACGAAGAGAACCAGTTCCTCGAAGTGACCTACCAGAACGGCGACAAAGAGGTCCTCTACTACAAGGACTTCGCTTCCGGAGCGATGATCGAGAACATCGTCCGCCGCGCCAAGAAGCTCGCGATCAAACGGACCATCGCCGGCGAAGGCCGGGGCATCCGCACACGAGATCTGCTCGACTCCATCAAGCAGGAGTACAAGGAGCACGAGGATCTTCCGAACACGACCAACCCCGACGACTGGGCGAAGATCTCCGGGAAGAAGGGCGAGCGGATCGTCTACATCCGGACCCTCATGTCGCAAGGCGACGAAACGACCGGCGGCAGATCCATCGAGCGAGTCACGACAGGCCAATATCTATGAGACCCATCAGCCAGTAACTCTGAGTTTCGCTCCGCGGGGGAACAACCTCTTGCGGGGCTCCCCAACTCGGCGACAACCCTCACCCGCGACGAGGTTCCGGAGGGATAACGTCGGACCGTGATCCAGGATCGGAGCACGCCGTGGCGATAGTCAAGGTCCTCGGCATGGAGACGGAGTACGGGATCGTCATCCGTGGCGCCGCCGAACCGAACCCGATCGCGGCCTCTTCGACCCTCATCAACGCGTACGTCGCCGAGCTGAACCGGAAGGTCGAGTGGGACTTCGAGGACGAGTCTCCGGGCCGTGACGCGAGGGGCTTCGCCCGGGAGGGATCGATGCCCCCGGAAGTCGAGACCCACCTGGTAAACGCGGTTCTGACCAACGGCGCGCGCTACTACGTCGACCACGCGCACCCCGAGTACTCGACGCCCGAGTGCTCGAACGCCTACGAGGTAATCCGCTACGACAAGGCGGGGGAGAGGATCCTGGCGATCTCCATAGAGGCGGCCTCGAGGTTGCTGCCGCCGGGACAGAGCCTGGTCGTCCTGAAGAACAACTCCGACGGCAAGGGCAACTCGTACGGAACCCACGAGAACTATCTGATGGACCGGTCCGTGCCGTTCGGGCGGATCGTCACCCACGTGATGCCCCATTTCGTTTCCCGCCAAATCTTCACCGGGGCGGGGAAGGTGGGGTCCGAATCGCCACCATCGGGACGGGAAATCGACTTCCAGCTGACGCAGCGCGCCGATTTTTTCGAAGAAGAAGTCGGGTTGGAGACCACCCTGAAGAGGCCGATTGTCAACACCCGCGACGAGCCTCACTGCGACGCCCAGAAATACCGGCGTCTGCACGTGATAGTGGGCGACGCAAACATGTCCGAGGTCGCCAATTTCCTCAAGGTGGGTACAACCTCGCTCGTGCTTTCCATGATCGAGGACGACTGGTTTGCCCGGGCAAACCGGGAATTTTCCCTGCAGTCGCCGGTCAGCGCCATGAGGCGTGTGTCCTACGACATGGACCTGAGCCTCCCGCTCGACCTGGCAGACGGCCGTTCGATGACCGCCCTCGAGATGCAGTGGGAGTACCTCGACCTGGCCAGGAAGTACGCAGAAGAGCGCGGCCTCGACTCCGTCGGGGGCAACGAAATCGGCCGGGACATCCTGCGCCGCTGGGAACAGGTTCTCGCCGGTCTGGAATCAGATCCGATGACCCTTTCATCCCAGCTTGACTGGGTTGCCAAGTACCGGCTTGTCAACGCGTATCGCGAGCGCCATGGCCTTTCATGGAAGGACCACAAGCTCGCGGCTATGGACTTGCAGTATCACGACGTGACTCCCCAGCGCTCGCTATACGCCCGTCTGGGGATGGAAACCATCCTCGATCCGGCTTCGATTGAGACGGCGGTCACCGAGCCTCCGGAAACGACCAGGGCCTACTTCCGGGGCAAATGCCTGCAGAAGTGGGGTTCCTCGATAGCCGCCGCCAACTGGGATTCCCTAGTGTTCGACCTTGGAGGCGACCCCCTCCGGCGGGTTCCGATGATGGAACCACTGAGGGGAACCCGCTCACATGTCGAAGAATTGCTGAGTAGCGTGTCCAGCCCCGCCGAGCTTCTTGAGCGACTGGGCTCGTAGGAGGAACAGACCCCATGGCAGAACGAGAGCAGATCCGAAAGCAAGCGCCGAGCCGAACTGAAGAAGAGACGGTCGAGGAAGTCCCGACGACCAACAAGAAGGGCGAGGAGCTCAAGGCCGAGCTCGACGACCTTCTGGACGAGATAGACGAGGTGCTCGAGGAGAACGCCGAGGAGTTCGTTCGCAGCTACGTCCAGAAGGGCGGTGAGTGAGCCCGTCGCCGCGCAACGGGCTTAGATCACAGTAGGGTCGCGGACCCTATGACCCTTCCCATGTTCAAGCCCGAAGACGGGCCGGGGCCCAGCTTCACTGAGGTGCTGCGGAAGGTTGGGATCCACCCTTTTTCGCCTACGAGGCCCGACGGTTCAGTGACATCTGAAGGGTTGCGGAGCTTCGACATCCGTCACGGGACGACCATCGTGGCGATCCGCTACGCCGACGGAGTTGTCATGGCTGGTGACCGCCGCGCCACCGCCGGGTCTTCGATCGCTCACCGGACGATGGAGAAGGTGCACCAGGCGGGCCGGCACAGTGCCGTCGCCATCGCCGGCGCCGCCGGTCCCGCGATGGAGATGGTGAAGCTCTTCCAACTCCAGCTGGAGCACTACGAGAAGGTCGAAGGTGCTCCGATCAGCCTGGAAGGTCAGGCCAATCAGCTGTCGCAGATGGTCCGCTCGAACCTGCAGATGGCCCTGCAGGGTTTCGTTGTTGTCCCACTTTTCGCAGGGTTCGACACCAGGCGCGGGGTAGGCAGGATCTACACCTACGACCCGACCGGGGGCCGTTACGAGGAGACCGACTTTCACGCCGACGGGTCCGGCGGGCGAGACGCCAGGACCACGGTGAAGCTCGGCTGGCGGCCGGACCTGAGCCGGGAAGAGGCGATCGAACTCGCCGTGAACGCCTTGTGGCAGGCGGCGGACGAGGACTCGGCGACGGGCGGCCCCGACACGGTGCGCGGCATCTACCCGACTGTTGCGACTATCAACGCGGAGGGCTTCAAGCTTGTAAGCGAGCAGGAGGTCGCCGAGCGGTTCGCTTCGGTCGTCGCGGGAGTGAACCAGCGATGAGCATGCCGTTCTACGTCGCGCCCGAGCAGTTCATGAAGGACAAGGCGGACTTCGCGCGCAAGAACATCGCGCGCGGGCGCCCGCTGGTGGCGACGGTCTACACCGACGGGATCGTGATCTGTGCCGAGAACCAGTCCAAGTCGCTGCACAAGATCAGCGAGATCTACGACCGGATCGCCTTCGCCGGGGTCGGTCGATACAACGAGTTCGACTCCTTGCGGCGTGCCGGCGTCCAGCACGCCGATGTGAAGGGATACCAATTCAGTCGCGAGGACGTCGAAGCGCGGTCCCTCGCCAACCTGTACGCGCAGTACATGGGCAACGTTTTCACCCATGAGGTGAAGCCGCTCGAGGTCGAGATCCTCGTCGCCGAGGTCGGTGCGGTCGCCGGAGAGGATCAGATGTTCCACATCCTCTACGACGGTTCGGTCGTCGACGAGGACCGCTACTCCGTGCTCGGCGGTGAAGCCGAAGCCATCTCCGGTCGGATGCGAGACACGTTTCAGGGGGGCTGGGACCTGAACGGGGCCGTCTCCGCCGCGGCCAAAGCGCTCTCCGGGCCGGAACGCGAACCGGTTGCCGCCGACCTCGAAGTTGCGGTGCTGGCCAGGACCAACGGGCGGCGGGCGTTCCGCCGGCTGGAGGACGACGAGGTGGCCTCCGCGCTCGGCTCGTCAGGCGGGGCCACCGCGGGAGTCGACGGAGGCTCCCAGGTGGAAGGATCGTAAGAACAACTTCCGACACGAGAGGGAGGGGACCCGATGACCGAGCAGGTTCAGGCGGACCTGTCGGCGCTTCTCCATGAGGGCCGCAAATTCGAGCCGCCCCCCGCGTTCGCGGCTCAGGCGAACGCGAAAGCGGATATCTACCAGCGTGCCGATGCCGACCCGGTGGGCTTCTGGGAAGAGCAGGCGCGGACGCTCGATTGGGCCGAGCCGTGGACCAAACCTCTCGAGTGGGACCTGCCGTTCGCCAAGTGGTTCGTCGGCGGCAAGCTCAACGTCGCAGTCAACTGCCTCGACCGGCATGTGAACGCAGGATTCGGTGACCGCGTCGCGTTCCATTGGGAAGGCGAGCCGGGCGACACCCGGACCGTGACTTACAAGGACCTGACGGAAGAGGTCTGCCGGGCGGCGAACGCTCTCACAGCCCTCGGCGTGAAGGCCGGCACCACCGTGGCGATTTACATGCCGATGATCCCCGAAACGGTCGCGGCGATGCTCGCGTGCGCACGGCTGGGCGCACCCCACACGGTTGTGTTCGGCGGATTCTCCGCGGACGCTTTACGCGGCCGCATTCTCGACTGCGACGCACGCGTCGTCATCACCTCGGACGGCGGCTACCGCCGTGGCGCCGCCAGCGCGCTGAAGCCGGCGGTCGACGAAGCGCTGAAAGAATGCCCCGCCGTAACCAAGGTCCTCGTCGTCCGCAGAACCGGCCAGGAGATTCCCTGGGATGACTCACGCGACGTCTGGTGGCACGATCTCGTCGCCGCCCAGCCGTCGAGCCACGCGCCGGAGTTCTTCGATTCTGAGCACCCCCTGTACATCATGTACACGAGCGGGACCACCGCCAAACCGAAAGGCATCCTGCACACGTCGGGCGGCTACCTCACCCACGTCAGCTCGACCCACCGGCTGATCTTCGATGTCAAACCGGAAAGAGACATCTTCTGGACCGCGGCCGACATCGGCTGGGTCACCGGGCACAGCTACATCGTCTACGGCCCGCTGGCCAACGGGACCACGTCGGTCATGTACGAGGGAACTCCCGACACGCCGAAGCGCGATCGCTGGTGGGACATCATCGAGCGCTACAAGGTGAACATCCTCTACACCGCTCCGACGACGATCAGAACCTTCATGAAGTGGGGCGAGGATCTCCCGGCGTCACACGACCTGTCGAGCCTGCGCCTACTCGGGTCGGTGGGCGAGCCGATCAACCCCGAGGCCTGGATCTGGTACCGCACCCACATCGGCGGCGACCGCTGCCCGGTGGTCGACACGTGGTGGCAGACCGAAACCGGCGGCATCCTGATCACGCCTCTGCCCGGCATCACCGCCACCAAGCCCGGAGCTGCGATGACACCGTTCCCGGGGGTCGCGGCTGACGTGGTGCACGAGGACGGGAGCCCGGTCAAGAACGGCGAGGGCGGTTACCTCGTCATCAAGGAACCCTGGCCGGGGATGCTGCGGGGGATCTGGGGCGACGAGGAAAGGTACAAGGCGACTTACTGGTCGCGATTCCCGGGGATGTACTTCGCCGGCGACGGCGCCAAGCGAGACGACGACGGCGACATCTGGCTTCTCGGCAGGGTCGACGACGTCATGAACGTGTCGGGCCACCGGATCTCCACGACCGAGGTGGAGCACGCGCTCGTGGGCCATCCGAGGGTCGCCGAGGCTGCGGTGGTGGGCGCCAACGACCCGACCACCGGCCAGGCCATCGTGGCGTTCGTCACGGTGAAGGGCCAGGCGCAGGACGGTGGCGACGGTGGCGAGGTGTTCGTCGCCGAGCTGCGTGATCACGTCGCAAAGGAGATCGGGCCGATCGCCAAACCGAGGCAGATCATGCTGACTCCCGAGCTGCCCAAGACCCGCAGCGGCAAGATCATGCGCCGGCTGCTTCGCGACGTCGCCGAGCAGCGCGAGCTTGGGGACGTCACGACGTTGCTGGATCCGACGGTCGTCACCGCCATCCGAGAGCGGATGACGCCCGGGGCGGAGGAGGCGGAGCAGGGCTGACGCGGGGGTTGGCCCGTGAATCCGCCGCCGAAGCGATCAACAGGCGCTAGCGTGCGCCACGGTATGGACAGGCGCATTTTCGGGCTCGAAAACGAGTACGGAGTCACCTGTACCTTGCGCGGCCAACGACGCCTCAGCCCGGACGAGGTTGCCCGCTACCTGTTCAGGCGGGTGGTCAGCTGGGGCCGCTCATCAAACGTGTTCCTGGAGAACGGGGCGCGCCTGTACCTGGATGTCGGCAGCCATCCCGAGTACGCAACCCCGGAGTGCGATTCGATTGCCGACCTGGTGGTGCACGACAAGGCGGGGGAGCGGATCCTCGAGAACCTGGTGACGTCTGCCGAAGCGCGCCTTCGCGAGGAAGGGATCCGCGGAGTCGTCTTCCTCTTCAAGAACAACACGGACTCGGCCGGCAACTCGTACGGCTGCCACGAGAACTACCTCACCAGCCGCCGCGACGACTTCGGGCATTACGCCGAGGTGCTGATCCCGTTCCTCGTGTCCCGGCAGATCTACGCCGGCGCCGGCAAGGTGCTGCAGACCGCCCGCGGAGCGATGTACTGCATAAGCCAGCGCGCCGAGCACATCTGGGAAGGCGTCTCGTCTGCGACGACACGAAGCCGGCCAATCATCAACACAAGGGACGAACCGCACGCGGATGCCGAACGTTTCCGGCGGCTGCACGTGATCGTTGGGGACTCCAACATGAGCGAGTACGCGACCTTCTTGAAGGTGGGCGCGACCAGCATCTTGCTTCGCATGCTCGAGGATCCCGCGGTGGTCCTTCGCGACATGACGCTCGAGAACCCCATCCGGGCCATACGAGAGATCAGCCACGACACCACACTGCGGCGCAAGGTTCGGCTCGCCAACGGGCGTGAAGCGAGTGCGCTCGACATTCAGTCCGAGTACTTCAACCGCGCGAAGCGTTACCAGGAATCCAAGGGACTTTCGCCTCTCGAGGACCAAGCGCTCGCCATGTGGGAGCACTGTCTCGAGGGTCTGGAAAAAGACCCATGGACGTTGGACCGCGAGTGCGACTGGGTGATCAAGCACCGTCTGATCGAGCACTACCGTGGGCGTGAAGGCGTGTCATTGACTCACCCGAAGGTCGCGCTGATGGACCTTCAATACCACGACGTGAGCCGTACCCGTGGCCTCTTTTACAAGATGCAGGCGCGGGGCATGGTTGAGCGAACCTGCACCGACGAGGACATCGAGACAGCGATGGAGCAGCCTCCGCAGACCACCAGGGCGCGGCTGCGCGGTGAGTTCATCCGGCGGGCCAAAGAGCGCCGGCGCGACTTCACCGTCGACTGGGTGCATCTCAAGCTCAACGACCAGGCTCAGAGAACCGTTCTCTGCAAGGACCCGTTCAAGGCCCGAGACGACCGGGTCGAGAAGCTCATCGCCTCACTCTGAGCGCTGTGGATCGGTTAGAGCGCCTGGTCAACCTGGTCGCGGCACTTATCGACACGGACAGGCCGCTCACCCGTTCGGAGATCCGCGAAAGGATCGAGGGCTACTCGGACGATCCCGAGGCGTTCCGGCGCAACTTCGAGCGCGACAAGGAACTTCTGCGCGACATGGGAATGCCGCTTCTCACCGAGCCGGTCGACCAAAACCTCGGAGACGATGTCGGCTACCGCATACCGCGGGAGCGGTACGAGCTGCCCGATCCCGGTCTCGACGACTCCGAGCTGGCCGCACTCCGGCTGGCGGCATCGGCGGTTCAAGTTGACAGCCCATGGGCGGACCAAGCCGTCACCCGGGCGTTGCGCAAGCTTGGAGGCGCGGTCCCTGACGGCGACGCCCCACCCTCCGGCAATGGGGGTGCCCGGGCACAGCGGGAGCAACCGGTCCGTCTGGCGGCGCTGCCGGGGGAGGACGCTGCCGCGGCCGCCTTCGCCGCGATCGGAGAAAGGCGCCGGCTCCGGTTCCGGTACCGGGGGGAACAGCGTCTCGTAGACCCTTGGAGGCTGTCGTTCCGCCGAGGACGCTGGTACCTGGCGGGGTACGACCACGGTCGCGAGGAGGAGCGGTTGTTCCGCCTCGACAGGGTCGAGGGAACCTTAGAGGCTGAAGGGCCGTCCAAGGCGTTCGAGCGGCCTACCGGCGTGGCAGCCAAGCCGCCTCCTGCGTGGCGGATCGGTGAGGAAGAGGAGATCGTGGCGCAGGTGCTGGCCGACCCAGACCAGGTGCGATTTGTCCGCGACTCGCTGGAAGGGGAGGGGAGCGAGGAGGCGAGGGCGGACGGTTCGGTGGTTTTCAGTTTTCCGGTGCGGAACCTGCCGGCCTTTCGATCCCTTGTCCTCGGGTTCCTGGACCACGTCGAAGTGCTCGGACCGCCGGCGCTCCGGAGCGACATGGTCGGATGGTTGCAGGAGATCGTCAAAGGGGCCGGGCGTGCCTAGGGCGCCCGCCGACATACGGCTGGGCCGGCTCCTCGACATCGTCCCGTGGATCGCCGCGCACGACGGGCCCAAGATCGAAGAAGTCTGCCGCCGGTTCGACATTCCCGAGGAGGAGCTTCTCTCCGAGCTGAACCTCCTATTCCTGTGCGGCCTTTACCCGTTCACCCCCGACATGCTCATCGACGTCGACGTCGCCGATGGGCGCGTGTGGGTCCGGATGGCCGACTACTTCCGCCGTCCGTTGAGGCTCAGCCCTCACGAGGGCATGGCACTGGCCTCGGCCGCATCAGCTTTCCTCGATGTTCCCGGAGCCGACAAAGACGGCGCCCTGGCGAGGGCTGTCTGGAAGCTCGAGACCGTATTGGGACTCGGCGCGGACGACGGTCTCGACGTCGAGTTGGGTCCGGCGCCGGCGAGCGTGCTCGACGAACTCCGGCGGGCCGCGGCGTCCCGGCACAAGGTCCGCATCGAGTACTACTCGTTCGGCCGCGACGGGCACAGCACTCGGGTGGTGCGCCCCTGGAGGGTCTTCAATGCCGGCGGTCACTGGTACCTCCAGGCCTGGTGCGAGTCGGTCGAAGCCGAGCGCCTGTTCCGGGTGGACCGAGTCACCGGGTCGGAAGCTCTGGCCGAGACGTTCGAGCCGCCGGATGCCATCGCCGACGTCGACGCCGCGATCTACCGCCCTCGTCCAGAGGACGACCTGGTCGTGCTGGACCTCGACCCACCGGCCCACTGGATCGCCGAGCAGTATCCCAACGAGGACGTGGTTCAGCTTCCCGGCGGCGTATTGCGCGTCAGTCTCCGCGTCGCAGGGCCCGCCTGGCTCGAGCGCCTGCTCCTTCGGGGAGGCGCGAACGTCCGGCTCGTCGAGGGCAACTCTCGGACGGGGCCAGACGCGGCAAGCCGCGTTCTCGCGCGGTACCGGCGCTGAACCGGATTTCAGTAGGGTTTCCGCCCGTGTGGGCCCCAGACGAACCCGATTCGGGGGAACGTTCCTCCGGGACGGGCCAACCCGCCGGGGGACAATCGGCTGGGCCCGGGCAACCCGCTGGGGCCGGGACACCCACCGGCGCCGGGCAATCCGCTGGGGCCAGCGAACCGGCGGTGGGGGAAGAGTTTCCCTGGTGGCCTAACCAGCCGGACCGACCAGATGACGCTGGCTGGGGCCAGCGAGCTCCAGGTTCGGATCATCCGCCGCCAGGGGAGGATCTGGCGGAGAGGGAAAAGGCCGCAGCCGCTTCTCCGCAGCGGACCACGGATCGCCACGGGCGCAAGGTCGCCATCGAGTGGGCGGTCATCCTCGTCGTCGCCGTGCTCGCGGCGTTCCTGATCCGAAGCTTCGCGATCGAGCCGTTCTACATTCCGTCAGGCTCGATGCAACCGACGCTTCAGGTAGGCGATCGGGTCCTGGTCAACAAGCTCAGCTACGACGTTCACTCGGTGCACCGGGGGGACATCGTCGTTTTCAAGAGGCCGGCCAACGACTACAGCCCCGGCGTCAAGGACCTCATCAAGCGGGTCATCGGCCTGCCGGGCGAGACCATCTCGGCGCACGGGGGCTCGGTCTACATCGACGGGCGACTGCTGAAGGAGTCGTGGCTGCCGAAAGGAGAGACGACGAGTTCCTTCCCGCCGACGTTCGTTCCGTCCGGCCGCTACTTCATGATGGGCGACAACCGGGGCGATTCCGCGGACTCCCGGATCATCGGACCGGTCTCGGACAAGCTGTTCATCGGGCGGGCGTTCGTCCGGGTCTGGCCGGTCTCTCGTATCGGGGGCCTCTGAACCTCACCGGGGCTCGGTGACCGGCGAAATTGCCGCGACCAGGCGATCCACGAAATCCGAGTAAATCCCGTCGATACCGAGGCGAACCAGGCGGGAGATGTGGTACTCGGACTGCGCGTCCCACGCGAAAGCCAGCAGACCGGCGTCGTGAACCAGGCGCACCCGGTCGGAATTCCACTCGCTCCCGTGCAGGTTGATCGCCGCGGCACCCGCGCCGGCCACGAGGGAAAAAGCCTCGGGCAGCCCTCCCTGTAGCGCCCGCTCGAGCTCGCTCAGGTGGGTCGACAACACCGTGTGGGCCGGGCTGGCTGACCTCGACAGGCGGACCACCCGCTGCAGGTCGTCGTCGCACAGCCAAAGCCGCTCCGTCCCCCCGAATTCGGCTGCGACCGCGAGGATCGCCTCGAACGCCGCGGGGTCCTTCAGGTCGAGGGACAGTTCGTAGCCCGTGCCCAGCTGCCCGTAGAGATCCGCCAGCGAAGGAACGTGCCGGGGCAGGGAGCCCCGCCGTAGCTCGGCGACTGGCCTGCGCCTCCACGGCATCCCGAACACGCCGTCGTGGTCGAGCACGACAACGCCGTCCGCAGTGACCCAAGCGTCGCTTTCGAGACCGGTGGCCCCCAGCTCCAGAGCCCGCGAGAAGGCCGCGAGGGTGTTTTCACGGCGTTCCGAGCGGGCTCCCCGGTGGGCAAAACCGATGGGCGGGCGGACGGGATTTGCCACCTTTTCATCCTGCCTGCTCAAGAGGGCGTTAGTCGCGCCGATAAAGGAGGTACCACTAAAGCCGGAAGGAGGAGCGAGGGTGGCGATCGTCAAGGCCACATGCCCGGACTGCGGCGATGTCGAGCTCGACATCGATCAGGTCCAGATCCAGGTTTGCTCGCCCACCGCAGTAGCCACGTACTCCTTCCAGTGCCCCGATTGCCACCTGATCACCAACAAGGAGGCGGGGGAACGGGTGTTCGCCGCCCTGAGCGGCGCCGGCGCCGAAGTGGTCATGTGGAACCTCCCGGCAGAGCTGTGGGAGCCCAAGGTCGGGCCTGCGATCACGCACGACGATCTCCTGGCGTTTCACCTGGCGCTCGAGGATGACGTCTGGCGCGACGAGCTCGCCGCCATCAACCAGGGCTAACCTGGCCTAGGCGATGAGCAAATCCTGGTCAGTCGCGCTCTTACTCGGCGCGGCAGGTTCTGTCTCCCTGGCGGCTTCGGTGCGCCACCTCTATCTGCGCACTGTCGCGCTGCGAGAGGCCATGCGGCCGCTCAGGGTCCAGCGGCGGGGTTCCCAGACGGACTGAAACAGGCTGCCCGGGCGGCTATCACCGCCCCGCGCAAGGCTGGCCCCCCGATTACACTCTTTGCGTGTTCAATTTCAGCCCCGAGAAGCTGTTTCTCGTGGGCGTGATTGCCCTGATCGTCCTCGGTCCCAACCGTCTCCCGCAGGCGGCCCGGTCGATGGGCAGGTTCGTGGCGACCCTGCGGCAGATGTCGAGTGGCTTCCACGAGGAGGTCCGGTCCGCCTTGGCTGAGCCGACCGAGATGGTCAACTCGGCGGTCTCCGAGTTCAAGATCCCGGACGTACGCCGCTCCGTGCGGGACGCCGTCAGCTCGACGTTGGCCCCTCCTGAGCCACAGACGCCACGTGCCGGTGCCAACCTGCCGCCCGGCACGCCCGACGACCCGACCCTGAACTAACCATCGTGGCTCTGGCGGACGACAGGGGGGACCCGTTCTCGCTGCCCGCTCCACCCATCGAGACGGGTTCCGGCGAGCGGGAGCCCCGCGCCGGCCGCACCGGCGAGCAGGAGCTCGGCAAGATGACGCTCTTCGAGCATATTGCCGAGCTGCGCCAAAGGCTGATCATCGCGTTCGTCGCGATCGCGGTCGGGACCGCAATCGCCTGGTTCTTCTACAACGACGCCATCCGCTTCATGCTGCACCCTTACCACGATTTCCTCGCCCATCATCGGCAGAAGAACATCTCCAACGGCAACCTGGTTGCAACCGGGCCGCTCGAAGGTTTCACGACCAGGCTGAAGGTGAGCGCGTACGGCGGGATCGCGCTCGCGTCGCCGGTCATCTTGTGGCAGGTCTGGCGTTTCGTCACACCGGCCCTCTATAAGAACGAGAAGCGATACATCATTCCGTTCGTCACCTCCGCGGTCGCGCTCTTCGCCGGCGGGGTGACCACCGCGATCTTGGTGTTTCCGAAAGCCCTCACCTGGCTGATCGATGTCAGCGGCACGGGGATCGTCCCGCTGTTCTCCCCGACGAGATACTTCACCCTCTACGTCACGATGTGCCTCATCTTCGGGGTGGTTTTCATCTACCCGCTGCTCGTCGTTTTCCTGCAGCTGGTGGAGGTAGTACCGAGCGCCACGTGGCGGAGGTGGCGGCGGCCGGCCATCGTGGTGATTTGCTTGGTGGCCGCGGTGATCACGCCGAGCAGCGACCCGTTTTCTTTCCTCGCGATGGCCGTTCCGATGCTCTTCTTCTACGAGTCGGCGATCCTTGTGGGCCGCCTCTTGAAGAAGTAGAGCAGCGGATGGATGCCGTCCGCGCCAAGTTCGAAGCAGACCTCGGTTTCGAGCTCGACGCGTTCCAACGCAATGCACTCGATGCTCTCGACTCGGGTGGGAGCGTCGTCGTCGCCGCGCCGACCGGCTCGGGCAAGACGGTGGTCGCCCAGTACGCGGTCGCCAAGGCGCTCTCCGAAGGTCGCAAAGCGTTCTATACAACGCCGCTGAAAGCGCTTTCGAACCAGAAGTACGGCGAGCTCGTCGAGCGCCACGGAGCGAACCAGGTCGGACTGTTGACGGGCGACAACTCGATAAACGGCAACGCGCCGATCGTCGTGATGACGACCGAAGTCCTACGGAACATGATCTACGCCGCTTCGGGTTCGTTGCAGGGGCTTCGATACGTCGTCCTCGACGAAGTCCACTACCTCCAGAACGCCTACCGCGGTCCCGTCTGGGAAGAGGTGATCATTCACGCTCCGCCCGAGGTCGATCTGGTCTGCCTCTCTGCGACCGTCTCGAACGCCGAGGAGCTTGCCGATTGGATCGCAACCGTCCGCGGAGAGACGAATGCGGTTATCGAAGATCATCGGCCCGTAGAGCTGCACGACCTCTACCTGCTGGGAGACAAGACCTCCGACCGCCTCCTGTTGATGTCGACCCTCGTTGATGGCCGGCCCAACGCGGAGGCTGCCGCTCTCGACTCCAAGACGCTCCGTCATGCCGGGATGCGCGGCAAACCAAGGGGACGTCTTTTTACGCCGAGGAGAATCGAGGTCATCGACCTGCTCGCCGATCAAGACATGCTCCCGGCGATCTACTTCATTTTCAGCCGGGCGGCGTGCGACGACGCCGTCGTGCAGTGCGTGAGGGAAGGCGGGAGGCTGACGACGGCCGAGGAGCGACGGCAGATCCGGATCATCGCCGAGAGCCACGTGGGGTCGCTCACCGACGAGGACCTTCGCGTTCTCGACTACCCGGGGTGGCTCAACGGGCTCGAGGCGGGTTTCGCCGCCCACCACGCCGGGATGGTGCCTCCGTTCAAGGAGGCGGTTGAGGCGTGCTTCGCCGCCGGCCTCGTCAAGGCGGTCTTCGCGACGGAAACCCTCGCTCTCGGGATCAACATGCCGGCGAGAACGGTGGTCATCGAGAAGCTCACCAAGTTCACCGGGGAGCGCCACGAGTTCCTCACCCCGGGTGAGTACACCCAGCTGACCGGCCGGGCGGGCCGCAGGGGCATCGACGAGGTGGGGTACGCGGTTGTGCTTTGGTCGCCGTTCGTCCCGTTCGAACAAGTCGCCGGGCTCGCCGGCGCGCGCAGCTACACGTTGACGAGCAGCTTCAGGCCTACGTACAACATGGCGGCCAACCTGGTTCGCCGGTACCCGCCCGACGTGGCCCATCACCTTCTGAACCTCTCGTTCGCGCAGTACCGCGCCGACAGTGACGTCGTCCGGCTGGAAGCGCAACTCGAACGCACCACCACGGCTCTCGAGGAGGCCAAGGCGGCGGCGAAATGCGATCGAGGGGACGTGGAGGAGTACCGCCGGCTCCTCCGGGCCAGCGAAGAGTCGGCCCGGCACCGCCCGTCGATGACGGCCGAGGTGCTGGCCGCGCTCGAAAAGGTCCGGCCCGGCGACGTGTTGCTGGTTCCAGGAGCGCGGGCGGGAGGACGGGTGGCGGTGCTTTCCACGGCTCGGCGTCGCGGGGGCGACGTGCGGCTGCGCGCGGTCACCGCCGACGGGAGGTTGTTGTCGCTCGGTCCCAAGAACTTTCCTGCTCCTCCGAAGCCGGTCGCCGCGGTGAACCTCCCGTCGCCGTATACGCCGAACAACTCGGCGTTCCAGAAGCAGGTGGCTTCGGCCTTGCTCGCCGCCCGGCTCGACGATCGGCCCGACTACGGAGTCTCCTCGCGCCGTCAGTGGAGGGGCGAGGTCGCCATGTCGCAGGCCGGCGCCGCCGCCCGGCACCCGGTGGCGTCCTGCCCGGACGAGCGGGCGCACGTGAGGGCCCTTGACCGGGCCGACCGGCTGGCACGCGACGCCGAGCGGCTCCAGCGCCGGGTCAAGGGCCGGGTCGAGTCTTTGGCCCGTCAGTTCGACCGGGTCCTCAGGGTGCTGGAGGCGTGGGGGTACGTCGACGGGTGGTCGTTGACAGACGCTGGGGAGCGACTCGCCCGGATCTACCACGAAGAGGACCTGCTGATAGCGGAGTGCCTGGGGCAGGGGCTGTTGGACGGCCTCGAGACGGCCGAGCTCGCCGGGACCGTTTCGGCGTTCACGTTCGAGGCTCGGGGTCCTGCCGAGGGAACGGCGTGGTTCCCAACCCCACGGGTACGCCGGCGATGGGTCGAGATCGATCGCCTCGGTGCGGAGCTGAACACCGCCGAGGACGAGGCCGGCCTTCCCCTCACCCGCCGGCCGGACCCGGGATTCGCCGGGCTGGCGGCGGCCTGGGCGGCGGGGGAGGAGCTCGCCGAGGTGATCGAGGACGAGGAGATATCCGGCGGGGACTTCGTCCGCAACGTGAAGCAGCTGGTCGACCTGCTACGCCAGCTCGGCGACGTGGCACCCGATCCGGCCACCGCCTCGGCGGCTCGTTCCGCTGCAGACCGTTTGATGAGGGGAGTGGTCGCCGCCTCATCGGTCGTCGGCAATTAGGGTCCCCACACACGAGGCCGCGCCCTCGTAGTGTTGGACTCCGCGATTATGGGCTACTTGGACACCGGGGTGTACGCCGTCGAGCAATGGACCGACGAGGAAGCCGAGGTTCTGCGGCGGTATTTCACCAACCTCGACGCCCCCGTTTTCGCGCTGGTCAACCTGCCGGAGGTGGTCAAGGGGGCCCTGTTCGCGAGGTACTCCCGTTCGGCGAAAAGCCTCCGGCGCCTGTTCCTCGACGAGTTCGTAGGGGACCTCGACATAAGCGGCGACCTGGGGGTTGACGCGACGATCGGGCTGGCACGGGCGGAGCAGCTGTACGACAGGGTCTTCTTCGAATACGGGGACGACTCAGTTGCCCAGCTTGGCGGCGTTCACCTCGCCTGCGAACAGGCGTCGAACGTCCTCACCAAGATCCTCGAGTGGGGCCGGCTCATGTCCTACATGGAAAAGTCGACGCGATATGTCGCGTACGACAGCAGGCTGCCCAACGGCCGCTACCGCTACTACCGGGACGCAGCGATCCTCGACTCGCCGCTTGGAGCGAGGTACGTCGGCGACATGGACCGGCTGTTCGACTCGTACGCCGAGCTCCTGCCGGTGATGCAGTCCTATTTCTCGGCCCGCCATCCGAAGTCGGCGGAGGACAGCGACTTCGTGTGGCGCCAATCCATCCGCGCCAAGGCATTCGACGCGCTGCGCGGCATCCTCCCGGCCGGCGCGACCTCGAACCTCGGGATCTACGCCAGCGGGCAGGCCTATGAGGCACTGCTGATCCGCATGCGCTCGAACCCGCTTCCGGAGGCGCAGCTTTACGCCGACATGATCCTCGAGGAGCTGCGGAAGGTGATCCCTTCCTGGGTGAAGCGGGTGGACGCAACCGACAGGGGAGTGGAGCATTCCTCCTATCTGGAATGCACCTCGAAGGAAATGCGCAAGCTGGCGAGGAGCATTTTCGAGGCGCCCGCCGAGCCGGAGGAGCCGAGGGTGGGCGGGGACCCAGAAGTCGAGCTGGTCGACTGGGATCCGGACGCGGAGGTGAAGCTGGTCGCCGCGATGCTCTATCCCTACACCGACCTTTCGGAGCATCGGGTGCAGGAGAAGGTCGCCCGGATGAGCGTCGAAGAGCGGTCCCGGGTTGTTCGGGCCTACGCCGGCGACCGAAACAACCGGCGCCACAAGCCGGGGAGGGCGCTCGAGAGGGTCGGTTACCGCTTCGACGTGGTGTCCGACTACGGAGCGTTCCGGGATCTTCAGCGGCACCGTCTGCTCACTGTCGAATGGCAGGACCTCACGCCGTCGAACGGCTACACCATTCCGGCCTCGGTGGTCGAAGCCGGGGGAGAGGGCGCGTACTCCGCCGCCATGGCCCGATCGTCCGGTCTTTATCACCTGCTGGCGGAGCGATTCGTACCGGGACAGGCCGCTTACGCGGTGGCTTTGGCTTTCAGGATCCGTTACACCATGCAGTTCAACGCCCGGGAAGCGATGCACCTGATCGAGCTGCGAACCAGCTCCCAGGGACATCCCGAGTACCGCAAAGTGTGCCAGCAGATGCACCGGCTGATAGCCGAGAAGGCGGGCCATTCGGTGATCGCCGAGATGATGACCCACGTGGATCCCGCCGACTACGAGCAAGAGGGCTTGGAGCGCCTGTCCGGCGAGCGAAGAGCTGCATTGAAACGCCAAGAGAAGGCGCGAATCTCACCTTAAAGGTCAAGTTGAGGCTGAAGATAAAGCTGATGTCTATGAAAAAATAGAGGTTGTTGAGGCTGATGTTGATGTTGTAGCTTTAGGCGTTGCGGGCGGAGGGATTGGACCTTCAACACCCATGCGCCGTCAACTCCGCCTCATCGCCACCCTGCTCGGCCTCGGGCTTCTGGTAGCGGCCGGGGCGGCAGGCTTCACCGCCGGCGGGACCTACCTGGTAAAGCCAGGGGACACCCTCTGGGCGATTTCGCGGAAGCACGGGGTCAGCGTCTCGACGCTGGCCTCCGCGAACAACATGCGCCCGAGCGACCTGCTCCTGATCGGGCGGAAGCTGAATATCCCGACCAAGCAGGACCCGCCGCCGCCGGCGCTGCAAACCGCGACGACGCCTAGCCAGGCGGCGCCCAGCCCCCAGCCGGCCGCCAACCCCTGGACGTTCTGCTCTACGTTCCAGCCGAACGGCGGTCCGTGGGGCGTGCTGCCGTCGCAGCTTCGGCACTCGCCCAAACGTCTTTCACTTCAGCCCCTGTTCATCAAGTGGGCGAACCATTACAACCTCTCCCTCGCCCTCCTCGAAGCGATCGCCTGGCAGGAATCAGGTTGGCAGCAGGGCGTCATATCCCCGGTAGGAGCAGTGGGCGCGGGTCAGATCATGCCCGGCACCGCGAACTTCATCACCAGCAACCTGATCGGGATGCCGATGAACATCAACTCGGTGTCCGACAACGTTCGCATGTCGGCGGCGTTTCTGGGCTACCTGTCAGACCTCGAAAACAACAACCTTTGCGCGACGATCGCCGCCTACTACGAAGGCCCGTTGAACCTTGGCCATTACGGGGTTTTCCCCGAAAGTCAGCAGTACGTCGCCAGCGTCGAGGCCCTGATTCCACGCTTCGAGTGACGCAACTCGGCCCGCCGAATAACGAGAAATTTTTGCAACTCGCTGAGCAGCATGTACGCGGAAAAGGGCTGGTCTTGCTGTACGCCGCTTCGCTTGACGGGTGCAGGTCAGCTTGGGAAGATGTCGGCGCACTTGACGTGGCCGTGCTCGAAGTCGCGGTCCCGTGCGCTCAGGGTGGCTAGAGGTCCAAGTAGACAACGGTCGGTGAACCGCATCACTGCGCACTCCGGTCGACATGTAGGGGCGATCACCGAACGGCACCAAAGGACCTCCAGCCCCCCTGTGCGTTGAGGCCCTGACGCGCCGGCCCGGTCACCGGGGCGGTCGCGCTCGGGGCCGGGTGCCCGCGCCAAAGGGCGCCGCTGCCCGGGGAGAGGCCGGCCTTGTTTTCCCGTGTGAAATTCCGGGTAGTCGAGGCGCGGAATAGCTGTCTGTGGCTGAGCGTTTGACCGTGGCCCGGAGGTCTTCCGGGCGGTCTAGTATCCGCCGCCGACGACGCTCCGGTGCCGTCGGCGGTACCCGCTTATAAGGACGCACTGATGCCAAAAGACGATCTCGACGACCAAGTTGTAGACGACGAAGAGAATGAGGAAGAGCTGCCCGAGGATCTTGACGAGGAGGACCTAGAGGACCTCGAGGACGAGGACGCGCTCGAGGACGATGACGATGACGACGACGACGCTCTCGAAGACGACGAGGACGAGTTGGAGGATGAGGAGAACGGGACACAGGTAGCGGTCAAGGCCCGTGAGGATGACGAGGACGACGAAGACGACGAAGACGAGGACACCGACGACGTCGAAGCGAGCCTGGATGTCATCCTGAAGGAACGCCTCGTCGTAACCGACGACGAGGACGAGGAAGACGAAGAAGAACTCGCGGAGGGCGACGAGCGCGGCGAGAGCCCGCTGCGAGTACTGCCGAAGCAGCCGGGCGAGTTCGTTTGCCAGTCGTGCTTCTTGGTGAAGCACCCGAGCCAGCTCGCCGACGGAAACCGGATGCTTTGTCGGGATTGTGTGTGATGGTCGTGACTCGGGCGAGTTGGCGTGACCATTGGCCGCACGGCAGGATCGTGGCGTGACCCAGGAGAACCGGTCCCCCTTGGACAACGCCCTCGACGTGTTCGTTTACGCGCCCGTCGGGCTGGCACTGACAGCGATCGAGGAGTTCCCCAAGCTTGCCGAGAAGGGCCGGGCGCAGATTCAGGGCCAGGTCACGATCGCCCGGATGGTCGGCCAGTTCGCAGTGGCGCAGGGGCGGAAGCAGATCGAGCGGCGACTCGGGCCAAGCGGCGGCTCGTCGACCGCGCGACAGCCCACAAGTCCGCAGAAATCGCCGGCTGAACGTGCAAAGGCTCATGAGCCGGCGGTCGTCGCCAACGGCACGGCCGCCCGCGCTGGGGGCGCTCCGCTCAACGAGAAGCCCCTGCCCGAAGCGCAAGAGGAGCCGCTCGAATCGGAGCTGATCGACTCGGACGGCGGGTACGGCAAGCTCTCCGGAAGGCGATCAGACTCCACGCGAGCCGACTCCGCGCGGGCAGACTCCACGCGGGCAGACTCAGCGCACGCGCCGAGCTCGGCCGCAGCGCCGGGCAGCCCGCAGCCGCCTCTCGACCAGCCGGCCCCCAGCGCGGAACAGCTCGCCATTCCGGGTTACGACTCGCTCTCGGCGTCTCAAGTGGTACAGCGCCTCGCCGGATTGTCGAGGGACGAGCTCGAGGCCGTGGGCGCATACGAGTCGGCTCACCGGGCCAGGAGAACGATCCTTACTCGGGTCAATCAGCTGAAGGCCTGACCGGAAACCGGACGGTGGAGAGCGCCAGAGTCGCGACCGCCGCCGATTTGGACTTCGTGGCCGAGCTGTGGGAGCGAGCCGTCGCGGAGCTGGACGGTCAGCGCGGAGGCTCGTTGCTGGCGGGCAGTCTCTACCGGTCCGATCCGAAAGGAGCGCTGCGGTTCGCGTTCGACGATCCCGACCGCATCGTGGTCATTGGGAGGATTGAAGATGTGGCAGTCGGTTTCGCATTGGCGGTTTGCGATCGTCAACGGCGTGAGCCGGTCGGCGTCATCGAGATCGTCTACGTGGATCCGCAAGCTCGACAAGTGGGGGTAGCGGAATCGATGGTCAAAGTCGTGATGAAGTGGAGCGACGAACGTGGGTGCGTCGGGGTCGACGCGCCGGCGCTGCCCGGGAGCCGTTCAGCGAAGGCTTTCTTCGAGGACAACGGTTTCATAGCGAGACTGTTGATCATGCATCGCCCGGTCAATAGAAAGAACGGGGATGACGACGGCTGACCCAGGGCGGGCGGTGAACGGACGACCCGAACTGTGCGTAGGTGCCATCGCGGTCGACGACGACCAGATCCTTCTCATCAGAAGGGGACGCGGTCCGGCGCAGGGTGAATGGTCGATCCCCGGCGGTCGTGTCGAAGCCGGCGAAACTCTTGCCGAAGCAGTTGTGCGTGAACTCCGCGAGGAAACCGGCTTGAACGGCGTGTGCGAGAGCATGGCCGGCTGGGTGGAACGCGTCGGCGACGGCTACCACTACGTCATCCTCGATTTCTACGTCACGATCATCGAGGAGGCGGAACCGAGAGCGGGCTACGACGCTGCAGAGGCAGCGTGGGTGCCTTTAACCGAGGTCGCGGACCTTCGGCTCGTCGACGGGCTCGCCGAGTTCCTCCACGACCGTGGGATTCTCCCCGCCTTCAGCTGAAGCGCGCTTTTCCTCGGTGGCTGCCGGGTCTCCGATGGCTGCCTGGTCTCGCTGGGTTGCCCGGTCTTCGGGGGTTGCCGGGTCCCCAGTGGTCGGGCGAGAGGGTCGGCTGCTTGGGGCCCTGCGCGGACTCGGGGAGCGCCGCGTTCGGCTCGTCGTTGGGCTCGGTGGCGGCGGGATTGACACGCCAAGCATGACGGCAAGCGCCGGGATGCGACCGGACTGCTGATAGGCAGCTTGCTTCACATCTGCGTCGGGCTCGGTCGGCAACCCGACAGGACGGATCGACCGGCGCACAGGCGACGCGGACGCCGCGTCGAGCAGCGCCAGCCACCGGTCGTGGGGCGTGTCCGGCGCCATCGCTTGGCTCGCGGCGTCGGTGAGTCTCTGGCTGAGTTCGGCGTCAAGGCGGGCGAGGGGCTCCGGGGGACGCGCTGAGAGTCTGAGAGCTCGGACAACGCGGTTGTCGTCGAGGTGCTTGACGATCTCTTGAACCCACTGGTCGTGAAGTCCTGCGACCCGCTTTTCGAGAGCTTCCCGCAACGTTGCTGCCAGCGCTCGGGTCTCGTCATCGCGCGCAACGTCGGATCCCGCGACGACCGAGCGCAGATCCCGAAGTGAAATCGCCTCGGCGTCCTTGGCGGCGGCCTCAGCACGGTCGCGCCACTCGGCGGCTTTCAGTCGTGGAAGAAGCTCCTCCGCCATCGCGATCAACTGATCGGTGTTGGGAGCGGGGCGCCCCTCTGCCGCAGCTTTCTCGCGCTCGAGATGGAGCGCGGTGCGCACCGCGGGAATCCCACCTCGAAGGACCTGCTCGGCAACGGGTTGTTGCTCGGGCGGTAGTGAAGCAAGCATGGCTTGGCGATGAGCATGGCCCGGGTTCAAACGCTTCGACTTGCGATCCTCGGCCTCACCTGAGCGCGGCGCCGAAGGTCGACCCGGTCCCGGTCGAACGGATCTTCCTGCGCCCGACTCCTTGCGGGGAGCGCCTTCTTTGCGGGCAGCGGGCCTCTCCCGGCGCCGCGGCGATTCTTCGGTGGAGTCGGCCTCGCCACCGCCGGTTCCGCCGGTCTCGCGCAGACCGCCATCGCGCCGGGGCTGATCTCGGCGCGGCCGAGGCCGGCCGTTCCCTGCGCCTGACTGGTCGCGATCGGCCCGGTCCCTCGGTGGGCGCTCGCGGGTGGGCCGCCCGTCTCGACCGGGGCGCCCGTCGGGACCTTCACGCCTGCGCGTCGTACGGCCGACCAGCTGAGTCGTGACCCCGGGAGCGTCGCCGCGCGAAGGACCGATCAGTTCGATGCGTTGAGCTTCTGTGCGATTATCCGACTTCGGGGGAGCGACCGACGTGATCGAGATCCCCTCGATCTCGAACTCGGCTTCCGCCTTAACTACGTCACCTGGCTTGGCGCCCTCGTACAGAAGCGAACCGTCGACGATGCCCCGAGGCTCCTTCGCGCCAGCGGCGCGCCACGTCCAAGTTCCGTCAGGTCGCGTGCTGGTCAGCTCGATGTCGATGCGCCGGGCCACGACATCAAAGCTATCGGAGAGCGGGTGACCTGCCGAAGGGGCGCAGAGTTGTCGGGATTCGTCCGTTGCGCCGGCGCCACCGCACCGGGCATTTGCCCATGGGGATAGCCTTCGCCGATGCCCCCGCCGCCCGTGTCCCCGCCGCCCGTGTCCCCGCCGCCCGTGTCATTGCCACCCGTCTTGCTGGTGCATGGATTCGCTTCGTCGTTCGAACGGAACTGGCGAGAGCCGGGCTGGGTGGACATCCTTCAGGACGAAGGCCGCGAGGTCATCGGGTTGGACCTTCTCGGTCATGGGACCGCCGACAAGCCACATGAGCCGGAGGCGTACACCGACCTGACTCGCGCCATCTATGACGTTCTCCCGGCCGACGGTCAGGTCGATGCCGTTGGGTTCAGCCTCGGGGGGCAGCTTCTGCTCAGGGTCATAGCCGACAGCCCCGAGCGGTTTCGAAAGCTGGTCGTAGGAGGCGTCGGGGAGAACGTGTTCAGGGACGGGGACCCCGAACCCGCTGCCCGTGCGATCGAGACGGGAGACACCGCCGAGGGCGATCCGGCGGTCGCACAGGCCTTCGCGGTCTTCGCCAGGGCGCCCGGCAATGATCCTTCGGCGCTGGCGGCGTGCCTGCGCCGGCCGCACTCACCTCTCGATGAATCCATCCTCTCGTCGGTGAAGCTTCCTGTCCTGGTCGTGCTGGGGGACCGCGACTTCGCCGGACCCGCTGACAGGCTGCTCAAGGCCCTGCCGGACGCCCGGCTGGCCAGCCTCGCCGGCGCGGACCACTTCGGGACGCCGAAAGACTTCCGGTTCATCGAGGCGACCGTCGACTTCCTGCGCGACTGAGGCATCCTCGTCGTCGGTGGTGTGAAAACCGGTGGTGGGTAAAGAAAATCGATTATAACAGTGTTAAGTATACCCAGTGCATCGGTGTGCCGGGCCTGGTAGGGTCTGGCGCCATGGGCCGTGGAGCTAGATCGACCGTCCGCTGGAAGCACGACCGGATCCGGCGCAAGAAGCAGCGCGACGCGCGTGTCCGGGCCGCCAAAGCCGAGGCTCGCAAGCCCGCAGCCGGCGCCTAGCGCCGGGAGAGATTGCCGCCGGGCACCCGGAGGCTGCGCCCGTAGATCCGTAGAGCCGTAGATCCGTAGAGCCGTAGATCCCGTGGGTCCTTAGAGCCCCAGACGGGGCTGCGAGCTGGTAGGTGCTCCTGGTGCGCGCCTGGTGTGCTCCCAGGGCTGGTATTCGAGGACGCCTCGAGGGTCGCCCGTGCCGTGTACTGAATTACGGATAACTGTGATTATGCGGAACAGAAGGAGATGCGGGGCGGGTGATCAGATAGTCCTCCCGCGGGTCCTCCCCCGCCGGGGATCGGCCCCTGGCCTGCAGTTTGTAAATTTCCTTTACATATTTAGACAGGTAGGGCTACTTTTACTGGCAACGGGGAGATGAGCCCTCGGGGAGGTTGAAAGAGATGCCCATCGCGATCGTCACAGGAGCTTCCAGGGGCCTAGGCGAGGCACTCGCGGCCGGCCTCGCCGGCGCGGGGTGGTCGCTGGTGATCGACGCACGTACCGCCAAGGGCCTCCAGGCCGCCGAGGCCAGGATCGGAACCGCCCTGCGGGCCGGCCAGGAGCTCAGGGCGATCGCCGGGGACGTCACGGATCCAGCCCACCGGCGCCAGCTGGTCGCCGCCGCTAAGGAAATCGGGGGAATCGACCTCGTGGTGAACAACGCCGGCACCCTAGGCCCCAGCCCCCTCCCGGACCTGAGCCGATTCCCCCTCGACGGCCTCAGGGAAGCATTCGAGGCGAATGTCATCGCCCCGCTGGCCCTCATCCAGGAGGCCGCCGAGTTGCTCGAGCTCTCCCCCCGTCCGACGGTGATCAACATCACGTCGGATGCATCGGTGGAGCCGTATGAAGGTTGGGGCGGTTACGGGGCCTCGAAGGCGGCGCTCGACCGGATCTCCGCCGTTCTCGCAGCCGAGCGACCGGGGTGGACGGTATGGGCGGTGGATCCCGGCGACATGCGGACTCAGATGCACCAGGACGCCTTCCCTGGCGAGGACATCTCCGACCGGCCCGAGCCGGCGTCGGTGGTCCCGGCGCTCCTTGCCCTCATCGCCTCGGATCGGCAGTCGGGAAGGGTCAAGCTCGCCGAGGTCGCCGAGGTCGCCAACTTCGCCGACGTCACCGACCTCACCCACCTCCCCGGGGGTAAGAGATGAATGCGGATCCGGCCCCGAGCCTTCGGCTGCTCGATAGCGGAACAGAATTCGTCCTGCCGCGGGACCTCGAAGCGACCGAACCACCCGAGGCCCGGGGCCTCCGGCGCGACTCCGTCCGGCTCCTGGTAGCCCGAAAGCAGGACGGCTCGCTGTCCCACCGCCACTTCACCGACCTGCCCACCCTCCTCGAACCCGGCGACGTCGTCGCCGTGAACACGTCCGCGACCCTTCCGGCTGCTCTCGACGCCGAGACGTCGCGTGGAGAGCCGGCTCGGCTCCATCTGTCCGGACGGCTGCCCGGTGGTCTGTGGACGGTGGAGCTTCGTCATTGGCGCCCGGGCCCAGGGGCGGGGCTCGAACCGGCGAGCACCCCGTGGCTGGATGCCGAACCAGGGTTGGGCCTGCTTCTGCCCTCCGGCGGCCGGGCGGTTCTCCGGGCGCCGGCGACCGAGGGACTCTCCCGCCGGTTTCCGGTCAGGATCTGGGTGGCCACCGTCGAGCTTCCTGAACCGTCACTCTCCTATCTCGCCCGTCACGGGAAGCCGATCCGCTATTCGCACGTCACCCGGGACTGGCCGATCTCCTATTACCAGACCGTGTTCGCCGAAGTGCCGGGCAGCGCCGAGATGCCCAGCGCGGCTAGACCGTTCACCGCCGAGATCACGACTCGTCTCGCAGCGAAAGGAATCGTGGTCGCACCCTTCGTTCTTCATTGCGGCGTTTCATCGGCCGAAAGTCACGAGCCACCGGCGGCGGAATGGTTCAAAGTCCCCCCGACGACCGCCGAGCTGGTCAACCAGGCGCGCCGGCGCGGATCGAAGGTCATCGGCGTAGGCACGACCGCGGTAAGAGCGCTGCAGAGCACGGCGGGCCCGGATGGGATGGTGCACCCCGGAGAAGGCTGGACCGAGCTGGTAATCCGACCGGACACCCCGATCACTGCGGTAGACGGGCTGATCACCGGCTGGCACGAACCGGGAGCATCGCACCTGTCCCTGCTCGAAGCGGTCGCCGGGCAGGACTTGATCGAGTCGTCCTACCGTGAGGCTGTCGCCGCCGGGTACTTGTGGCACGAGTTCGGCGACAGCCACCTGATCCTCCCGTGAGCACTGATCCTTCGGTCAACCGGCGGCCCTCCGAACCGGTCGAGCTGGCGCCGACAGAGTCGGCAGGTCAGCAGGTCGCGGCGAATGCGGTCGGCCGTCCGAGGATGGCGTTGCTCGCCAGCCTCAAGAGCTACGGTGAGGCAACCGCGGACGATCTCGCCGGCGACCTGGGGATCACCGTCGGTGCCGTCCGTCAGCAGCTCGGGCCTCTCGGCGAAGACGGCCTCATCGCCCACCGCGATCAGCGGACAGGACCAGGCCGGCCCCGCCGGTGGTACTGCCTCACGCCCGCGGCCGAGGCTCTCTTCCCGAAACGCTATGGGCAGCTCACCAACCAGTTGCTGGGCATCATCGAGGAATCCGCGCCGGACCTCATTGGCGAGGCGTTCGCCAGGCGGGGCCTCCAACGCCAGGCTCGCGCCGAAGCGCGACTCGCCGGGCTCGGCTTCGACGACAAGATCCGCGAGTTGAGCCGGATCCTCGACGAGGACGGCTATCTCGCCCACTGCGAGCAGGAACCCGACGGGACCTGGCGGATATCGGAACGCAATTGCGCCATCCTCGATGTCGCCCGCCAGCACCGCGAGGCCTGCGGCAGCGAGATTGCGTTCATCCGGGCTGTGCTACCCGAGGCGCAGGTCGACAGGGTTTCGCACATCCTGTCCGGAGCCCACTCGTGCTCCTACGAGATCCGGCCGAACTGACCGCAGCTCTTCGACGTTTGGGTGTGTATTTTGCGTTTGGGCGTGGATTGGAGCACGACACGTGCAGATCTCACTCCCAAACGCGACTCCCTCGCCCGTGCCTGTGGCCGCCCCCAGAATTGAACGGCCATCCGCGGCGGCGCCACACCTTCCCGTTACCCTCGACACCTCGTGGCCCGCTCCCCCGCCGCGGCGATCGCACCTCGCCGGCGCTTGACCGCCGAGTCGTCGGTCGCGGACGCGGTGGAGGCATGGCTGTTCAATCTCGGGGCTGCGAAACCGTCGCCGGCGACGCTCGCCGCGTACCGCCGCGACCTCGAGGGCGTCGCGTCGAGACTCGCTGCCCTCGAGGAGATCGGTCAGTACCAGGATGTCGCGCTCCCCGACCTCGAGAAGACCGGGCTGCGCGCGGCGTTCGCTTCATGGGCTTCGGATCACGCCGCCGCATCGGTGCGAAGGGCACACTCGGCCTGGTCGAGCTTTTTCGACTTCCTGGTCGCCGAGGCGGTCATGGAGGGCAACCCGATGGCGGCGATCCCCAAGCCGAAGACACCATCCACGCTCCCCCGCTCCATCCGCGCCCGCGACGCGGTAGCCCGGCTCATCAAGACTGCTGCGGAACCGGATCCGACCGCTCGCGATCCCTGGCCGGCGAGAGACCTCGCGGTCATTGCCACCTTCTGCGTCACCGGAATCCGAGAGGCTGAGGCGTCGGGCCTTAACATCGGATCGCTGGACGGTGATCCCGGAGCGCGGCGCGTCGAAGTGCGCGGGAAGGGCGGCAAGGTTCGGCCCATACCGATCGACCCGTCGCTCGAGGCGGTGATCGACGAATACACGCAGCAGAGAAAGCGACGCTTTCCCCGCGACGAAATGAATCATCCCAACACACCGCTGTTCGTCGACGTTCGCGGCAGAAGACTCACGGTTCATCAGATCCGTTATCTGGTGGAAAAGCTTTACGTGCGGGCGGGAATCCGTGCCCAGGTTCCTGCAGGGGCTCTTGTCCACGCATTGCGTCACACGTTCGCTACAGAAGCCCTCGAAGCCGGTGCGGATGTAGTCGAGCTGCAGGAGCTTCTCGGACACGCGAGCCTCGAGACGACAAGGCGTTACCTGTCTGCAACCGCGCAGGGACTACGGCAGGTGATCCAGGCGCATCCGAGCCAGGCGGCGCTTCGCGAGTCGCTACGCGCCGGGCGAACCGACTGACTCCGCCGCGACCGCGTCCCACGTCGGCAAAAGAGTCCGGGCAGCCCGGGCTTCGTCGACCCTTCCTACGGGAGTCGTGCGCGGCGCCTTCTGAGATTCGCCCTCGGGGTCGGCGGCGATCCGGATCAACGCGTCGGCGAGCGCGGCGACGGTTTGCGGGCTTTCGGTCTCGGTCGGCTCGATCATGAGTGCCTCGTCGACGATCAGAGGGAAGTACACAGTCGGCGCATGGAACCCTTCCTCGAGGAGCCTCTTGCCGACGTCCAACGCCCGGAGGCCTTTTTCCTTCTTGAGTGTCGACGTCGACGCGACGAACTCGTGCATGTTCGGCCGGTCGTATGGGATGTCGTAGGCGCCGCGGAGCTGGTGGCGCAGCCAGTTGGCGTTCAGGACCGCCCCTTCGGCTACTCGTCGGAGCCCGTCGCCGCCGTTGGCGAGTATGTACGACCAGGCGCGTGCAAGGGCCAGCGCGTTTCCGTGCCAGGAGTGGGTACGCCCGATGGAGTGGGCCGGGGTCTTCCAGGTGAAGCTGCCATCGGCGAGTCGCTCGGGCATCGGCCCCGGCAGAAAGGCGGCGAGGCGTTCCGACACGGCGACCGGGCCGGCTCCAGGTCCGCCCCCGCCGTGGGGAACCGCGAACGTCTTGTGGAGGTTCATGTGCACGATGTCGAAGCCCATGTCGCCAGGACGGGTGACTCCGAGGATCGCGTTCAGGTTGGCCCCGTCGTAGTAGAGGAGCCCGCCGGCTTGGTGGACTGCGGCGGCGATCTGGGCGATGTCCTCCTCGAAGAGGCCGAGCGTGTTCGGGTTGGTCAGCATGATCCCGGCCACCTCTGCGTCGAGGCGATCCTTCAGTGCCTCTAGATCTACGAGACCCCGATGGTCGGAGGGAACCGTCACGGTCTCGTAACCGCCGAGGGTTACCGACGCCGGGTTGGTGCCGTGCGCCGAATCGGGGATGATCACCTTGCGCCGGGTCTCGCCCCGCGATTCGTGGTAGGCGCGCATCAGGAGCAGGCCGGTCAGCTCGCCCGCGGCGCCGGCGGGCGGCTGGAGGGTGGCGGCGGACATGCCGGTGATGCGGCACAGCGTGTCGGCGAGGGACCACAACAGCTCGAGCCATCCCTGCGAAAGGTGCTCGGGCGTCGACGGATGGACCGACGTCAGACCGGGAAGCGAGGCAGCATCGTCGCAGAGCTTCGGGTTGTACTTCATCGTGCACGAGCCGAGCGGGTAGGCGCCCAGGTCCACGGAGTACTGCCGGTGGGTGAGCCTGGTCACGTGGGCGACCAGGTCGCGCTCGGACACCTCGGTCAGGCCTATCGGTTCCTCGCGTAGAAAACCGGCCGGGACAAGGTCGGCCGGGCCCCATTCGGGGATCCCGGTGGTCCGGAACGACGCTGACGAGCGCCCGGGGCTCGAGAACTCGAAGATCGTCGGTTCGTGCTCCCTGCCGACGACTGGGGCGCTCGAAGCTTTGCCGGCGGGCGCGGCGGTTCTTTTTTCGGCCATCAGCGGACCACCTTTTCGAGAGCGGAGACGAACGCGTCGATCTCGTCTTTGGTTCGTTTCTCGGTGACCGCGATCAAAAGGGCGTCGCCTTCGTCGCGCACCACTCCCCCCTCGATTCCGACCGGGACGCCGGCCAGGAAACCTTCTTCCGCCATGCGCGCGACCACCGCCGGCCCCGGCACCGGGAGCTTGACCGCGAACTCGCGAAGCGTCGGGACGGACGCGACGAGCTCGACTCCCGGGATGGCAGTGACCGCTTCGCGGGTGTAGCGGGTCCCCCGGGCGCACCGGAGTGAAAGCTCTCGCAGGCCGGACGTGCCGAGCCAGGACATCTGGATCATGCACGCGACCGCGATCAGGGTCTGGTTCGTGCACACGTTGGACGAGGCCTTCTCGCGGCGGATGTCCTGCTCCCTCGCCCTGAGGGTCGTGACATAGGCCGGGCGGCCCTCGGTATCTACGGTTCTCCCGACTAGGCGACCCGGAAGCCTCCGGACGTGCTCCATGCGGCAGGCGAACAGACCCAAGTACGGACCGCCGAAGGAGAGGGGCGTCCCGAACGGCTGGCCCTCCCCCACCACCACGTCGGCTCCGTCGTCTCCCGCCGTCCGCAACAGGCCGGCCGACACCGGATCGATCGCGACCAGCAGGTGAGCCTTGTGAGAATCGGCCACCGTCCGTGCGACCCGGACGTCCTCGATCGCACCGAGGTAGTTCGGCGAGGCGACGAGCAGCGCTGCGGGAGGCTCGGCCAGCGGCGCCTGTGTCCAGTCGGTCACCCCGTCACGAAGCGGTACGTCGACGAGTACGTGGCCGGTGCCCTTGGCGAAAGTGTGGAGGACCGCCCGCCAGTGCGGGTGGAGTCCGCCGCTGACCCACACTGTCTGGCGCCCCGTGGCGGCCGTAGACAAGTTGGTGGCCTCGACCACGGCGCTCGCCCCGTCGTAGAGCGACGCGTTCGCCACGGGAAGGCCGGCAAGCCGCGAGATCATCGTCTGGTACTCGAACAGCGCCTGAAGCACGCCTTGGGCCACCTCGGGCTGGTAGGGCGTGTAGGCGGTGACGAACTCGGACCGGAAGGCGAGCCGGTTGGTCGCGGAGGGGATGTCGTGGTCGTAGGCCCCGGCGCCGGCGAAGCAGACCAAATCTGAGCCGAACTTGTTCCGAGCGGCGAGCCTGCCCATCTCGTCGAGAACGTCCGCCTCGGGCATGCCGGGTGCGACGGCCAGCCCGCCGGCCAGGCGAAGCGCTTCGGGGATCACGTCGAACAGCTCATCGAGTGACGACAGCCCGATGTCGGCGAGCATTTGCCCGAGTTCTTCGTCGGTGTGCGGAACGAAGTGTCCCAAAGCGTGTCCTAACCCTTCTTCTGTACGAATGGAAGCTTTACGACGTTCCCGCGGAGCGGTCTCCCGCGAAGCTCGACCTTTACGTCAGTGCCCTCCCCCACCGACGGGGGCAGGAAGGCGAGCGCAATCCCGTGACCAAGGACCGGGGAGAAGTTGCCGCTGGTGACCTCGCCGGCGGGCCGGCCGTCCACGAGCACCGTCGCTCCGGCGCGCGGGGGCTGCCGGCCCTCGGTCGCCAGCCCGGCGAGATGTCGCGAGACGCCTGATTTCTTTTCGCGCTCGAGCGCCACCTTCCCCCGGAAACCTTCCGGCTTGGTCCACGACACGACCCACTCGAGCCCGGCCTGCAGTGGTGTGATTCCCGGGCCGAGCTCGTGGCCGTGCAGCGGAAGTGCCGCTTCGAGCCGCAGGGTGTCGCGGGCGCCCAGCCCGGCCGGGAGGATCCCGGTGCCGAGGAGAGTCTCCCAGAACGCCGGCGCCGCGTCGGCCGGCAGCCTGCACTCGACCCCGTCCTCGCCGGTGTAGCCGGTGCCGGCGGCGACGCATTCGTAGCCGGACCAGCTGAACTGGGTAACCCGAAACCTGCCGACGTTGGCGGCGTCCTTGGAGACGACCGCGAGACGCTCGCGGGCGTTCCGGCCCTGTACCGCAAGGACGGCCCGCTCGGCCGTGACGTCCCTCCCACCGATTGCCGACCGAACCCTCGCGGTGTTCGACGCGTTGGGCATCACATCGAATGACTCCTCCTCGACCCACCAGACGATGATGTCGTCGAGCACGGAACCGTCGGTCTCATCGAGCAGGTGCGTGTACTGCGCGCGGCCCGGGCCGATCTTGGCGAGGTCGTTGGTGAGGGTCGACTGCAGAACCGTCCGCGCGTCCGGTCCGGAGAGACGGACCGTGCCGAGGTGGCTGACATCGAAAACAACGGCATCGTTTCGGCACGCCATGTGCTCTGCGATCGTCCCGCCGGCGTATGAGAGCGGCATTTCCCAGCCGCCGAACGGGACCATCTTCGCTCCAAGTGTGCGATGAGCCGCGTCGAGAGGAGAATGCCGGAGCGACGGTTCCGAATCGGTCACTCGGGGCAGCCTAGAGGCTCCCGGAGCTGATCCCGTGGGTGCGAAGTGGTGCTCAGGCTCCGTGAACTGCTTTGCGACCGGCGCCGAGATTCGGTCGATCGAGCTGGAGCTCGGTGATCGCTGCAGCTATCTCGGAGACCACGCCTCCGAGAGGAACGATGTTCAGGACCGTCTGGCCGCCCTTGAGGATGTCGATGATCTCCTCGCCGGAATGTGCGAGAACTGAGCGGCGGCCGTCGATGACCAGATTCGCGGTGGCGAGATCCTCGCCGGTCGAACGGAGGCACTCGATGGCCTTGCGGGCGGCCTGGAGGGACACCCCGGAGTCGAGGAGCCTCTTGATCACTTTTAGCTGAACGAGATCGGTGTACGAGTAGACCCGCTGGGAGCCGCTCCCCTTTGCCTCGCTGATGGACGGATGAAGGAGCCCCGTGCGGGCCCAGTAGTCCAGTTGGCGGTAGGTGATGCCCACGATCGAGCAAACTTGGGGCCCCCGGAAGCCGGCCTCCCCGTCCGGTTCGACTGATTGCATCTCCGCCCTCCCGGGGATCACAGACGAGTAGTTACGACAGTGTGGCCCACGGGCGTTGGGATTGCAAGGCCCCGTAACAGGGCGAATTCGGACTCCAGCCGGTTGCGATCTAGGACTCGAAGTCCTCGGGGCGAACGCCCTCTATGAACTGGCGGAATTCGGACACGAGCTCGTCCGCCTCGACCGCCCCGTCCTCTTCGTCTTCGTCCTCTGCGGGCAGGACGATCCCCTCGGCGTCGAGCAGTTCTTCCTCGGCGAAGATCGTTGTGTCCACCCGAACGGCGAGGGCGACCGCATCCGACGGACGGGCGGAAACGACCCGGCGCTGCCCCGCGACGACGAGGTGGATCTCCGCGTAGAAGGTCCGGTCCCTGAGTTCGGTGATCACGATCCGCTCGACCTGGGCCCCAACCTCGTCGAGCAGGTTCTTCATCAAGTCGTGCGTCATCGGCCGGGGAGTTTCGACCCCCTGCTGCGCGAACGCGATCGCTTGGGCCTCTGCCGGACCGATATAGATCGGCAGCGTGCGACGTGAGCCCTGTACCTCCTGCAACAGCAGTATCGGAGTGTTACTAGGCAGCTCCACCCGGACAGCGCTCAGGTGCATCTCCACCATGATCTGAACGTTACCCTGGCCGCGGCGGTTGGTGGCGGCCCCTGGAAGTCAGCGAATGTCCCGAAGAGCCCGTTGCAACAGCGCTTCCCGGAGCTCTCCTCCAAGGCGGGCGAGGTCGGCGACCGTGTCCACCGCCTGGCGGCGGGCTTGGGGGTTTCGCTGGCGGAGCAACGGCATGATCAGTTGCTCGAAAAGCGCGGCCTCTCTGTCCGCCGAGTTGCGCCAAGCTCGGAGGTGCCGCGCTTCGACTCCGTGACTGGCGAATCCCACCGCGGCGCGGGTGACGGCCATTGCGGTCTCATCGAAGTACGGCGTTCCGGCGACGACCGTGTGCGAAATGATCAGCCCGTACTGCTTGAGCTCGGTAACCAGTTCTGGAGTGGCGCCGGCTGCCGCCGCCAGCTCGTCGGCGCTGTAGCTCTCGTGATCGTGATCCTCGTGCCCGCGGTGCGCCCTCGCAGGCGCCGGCGCCTCGCGGGATGTGGGTTCGGCTGATGTTCGCTGAGCCGGGCCCGTCGGCGAGGACGGTTCCCGCCGTGGCGCCGGAGCCGGCGTCCTGGCCGGCTCCCGCTGGGTCTCGCCGCCCGGCAGGCCCTCGTCGGTCGCGGTCGCCGCTGCCGTTTCGGCGCCCGTGCGGACGTTCGTTTCTCGGTGGGGACTCGGCTCGTGGGTGAGGACCTCGGTCCGGCGGGTCTCTCCGCCCGGTGACGCGGGCGCAGCCGTTGACGGTGGGGCGAGTCCCGGAAGGTGCGGCGTCTCCCCTCTGTCGGCCGGATCCGGGCGGGACGTGTGGGACGTGTGGGAACGGTGGACACCGGTCCCGTTGTCCGCCCCCCCGGTTCCTTCGCTGAGCCTCCCGCGTATGACCTTCAGCGGAAGGAAGTGCTCCCGTTGCTGGCGGAGTATCCAGCGGAGCCGCTCGACGTCCTGGTCGTAGAACTTTCTGTAACCAGACGGAGTCCGCTCTGGATCGACCAGGCCCTGGCTTTCGAGGAAACGTATCTTCGAGATGGTCACGTCGGGAAACTCCTCGCGCAGAAGCGAAAGGACCTCCCCTATCGACAAGTGTGACCTCTCCGGCATGGCGCCTACCGGCCTCGAACCTCGAACAAGAAAACGAGTCTGAACTTACCTATCTGCACCTCGTCGCCACTATGGAGTTCGGTCGTCTGATCGATGCGCTCGCGGTTGACGTAGGTGCCGTTGAGAGACCCGACGTCGCTCACCCTGAACGATCGGTTCTCGCTGCGAATCTCGGCATGGCGCCTCGAAACGGTCACGTCATCGAGAAAAATATCGCTGTCGGGGTGGCGCCCGATCGTCGTCGTTCCTACGCCGAGCGCGAACCGGGAACCGGCATTCGGTCCCCTGCGAACGACCAGCATTCCAATCTCGAGCGGGACGTCGGCCACCGAGACGGTCACCTCCTCGTCGCCCACCTCTCCGGCCGCTTCCACCGGTGACAGCGTGATTGTCGTGACGGTCCTGTCCGGGTCCGGGTGTTCTAGAACGGCCCCACAGGAGGAGCAGAAGTTGGCGTTATCGGGATTGCGGTGCCCGCAGCGATTGCAGAAGATCGACGCCACTACCAGATCGTCAGCTCTCGGTCAGCTTGCGGTATCCATCGGCGTCCAACAGGTTGTCGAATGAGGCGGCGTCCGCTGGGCGGATAACGCAGATCCATCCCTCGCCGTAGGGGTCCTCGTTGAGCCGTTGGGGCGCGTCGCCCAGTTCCGCGTTCACCTCCACCACCGTGCCCGCGACCGGCGAGTAGACGTCTGAAACCGACTTCGTCGACTCCACCTCAGCGAACGAATCTCCCTCGGTCACGCTGGCCCCGGGTTCGGGGAGCTGCACGAAGACGACGTCGCCGAGAGCGTCCTGCGCGTAATCCGTGATACCTATGCGAATGAGGTCCCCTTCCAGGCGAGCCCATTCATGGTCCGAGGTGTAGCGCAGCTCGTCAGGGACAATCATGGACCCGGAACTTACTGGACGCGTGCGCAGGCTGCTCCCAATGCCGTTCGAGGGGACCGGGTCGCCAGGTCAAGAACGCAGCAGATTGCGGATCCGTCGCGCGTACTCCTGCGCTCGCGCGCGGGCGTCGGCATCCGAGGACGCCTCCGCCCACACGTGCGTCAGAGGCTCCTCGGCGTCGGGGAAAACCAAAGCCCAGCCGTCGTCATGGAGAACCTTCACTCCATCGACGAGAAGCAGGTCACGGTCCTTGGCCCACTCCATGACCATCCGCATCACGAGCCCCTTCTTCTCCCACGGGGTGACCACGGCCTCGTGAGCGACCCGCACCGATGGCAGCTCGGCCACGACCTCCGACATCCGGCGCCGCACCCCCGCCATCAGGGCGAGAGTGTCGACCAGAGCGGCGACCGCGTCGTAGGCCGGTAGGAAAGCCGGGAAGATGTACCCGCCCTCCTGGCTGGCCGCGTACCGGACTCCGGGCCGGGAAGCGATCTCCATGAGATGAGGGGTCGACAGCTTGGTCCAAAGGAGAGTCGCACCCGCGTCGTCGCACATCCGCTCCACCGCCCTGCCGACCGAGACGGGTAACGCGACGGTCGGAGGCGGGCCCCCCCTTCGCTGTGCGTCGTCGAGCACCAGACGCAGCAGTGCCATGAGCCCCTGGTCGTCGCTGAGAACATGGCCGTTGTCGTCGACGAAGGTGACGTATTCCCCGTCGGTGTCGATCACTGCCCCCAAGTGGGCGCCGGACGCGCGAACCAGGTCGGAGACCTGCTCGGCGTGCTCCCAACGATCGAAGGTGAGCGACTGACGGGTTGACGCGTACGGGTTGACGGACAGGACCTCCGCCCCGAGCTTGGCCAGAACGTTCGGCATGACAAAGCTCGCCGCGCCGTACGCGTAGTCCAGCACGACCTTGAAACGGGCCGCTTTCACCGCTTCGACGTCTACGTTCTCGATGAGCACCGCCGTGTAGAACTCCGCGGTGCGCACCGGGAACCGGATATCGCCGATCTCGCCGGCGAGCGAGCGCCGGTAGTCCTCCCGGTAGAAGAGGCGTTCGATCTTCTTCTGGGTCGCTTCGGAAATGTCGATCCCGCCGGAGTCGAAGAAGCGGATCACGACCGACTGGGGATCATCGGGGGCCAGACGCACGGTCAGGCCGCCGGCGCCTCCTTCGATTCGGACGCCGAACCGGGTCACTGGAACGGTGGCCACTTCGAGGTCCGCGACGTCGACGCCCGCGGCGTTGAGGCCGACCATCATCGCTCGTTTCAGGACCCGCGAGGCGCGGCTCGTGTCTCGGGATGCGACCACCGTGGAGCCCTTCTTCATGGTGGTCCCGTACGCCATGGCAAGCCGCAAGGCCAGCTGTGGCGAGATGTCGACGTTGGCGAGACCTGCGACCCCGAGCCGGCCGAAGAGGTTCCGGGCGCCGCGCGATTCCCAGACGATCGACGAGTTGACGATCGCGCCGTGCTCGACGGTCTTGAACGGGTAGACCTTGACGCCGGGGTTGATAACGGCGTGGTCTCCGACGAAGCATTCGTCCCCCAATACGACGCCTTCTTCGAGACGGGCGCCTCGACGCAGGTCGCTCGACCGGCCCACGACGGCACCGCGGAGTCGGACGCCGGCACCCAGGTACACATTGTCGTGGACGACCGACCGTTCGATGAACGCGTCGGGTCCGACTCGCACGTTGGAACCGAGAACTGTGTATTCGGCAAGACGAGCTCCGGCCTCGACCCTGCAGTAGTCACCGATGATCGCCGGCCCATCGACAGTGGCGGCCGGGTCGATCTCGGATCCCTCTCCGAGCCATACTCCTTCGCCCAGCCGGAATCCGGGGATCTCAAGTCCGACCTGCGCGTCGAGTACGTCCTGGTGCGCCTTGACGTACGCGTCGAGCGTGCCGACGTCCTCCCAGTAACCCTCGGCTACATAGCCGAATATCGGTCGCCCGTCGTCGAGCAGCTTCGGGAAGACATCGGACGAGAAGTCGACCGGCTTCTCTGGCGGGATGTACTCGAAGACGTCGGGTTCGAGCACGTAAACGCCGGTGTTAATGGTGTCGGAGAAGACCTGGCCCCAGCTCGGCTTTTCGAGGAACCGCTCGACGGCGCCGTCTTCTTTGGTGATTACGATCCCGAAGTCGAGGGGGTTCTCCATCGCCTTCAGCCCGATCGTCGCGAGAGCCTTCTTCTCACGGTGGTATTCGACGATCGCGCCCAGATCGATATCCGTCAGCACGTCGCCCGAGATGACCAGGAACGTTTCCGTCAACTCGGCCATCGCGTTCCTGACCGAGCCGGCAGTGCCGAGGGGGTTCTCTTCGGTCGCGTACACCATCTTGACGCCGAACTCCGAGCCGTCCCCGAAGTAGGTCCTGATCGCGTTCGCCTGGTAAGCGACAGTGACGACGATGTCATGCAGGGCGTGCTTCTTGAGCAGCTCGACGATGTGCTCCATCATCGGCCGGTTGGCGATCGGCATCATCGGCTTCGGTTGGTTGCTGGTAAGCGGCCGCAGTCGGGTCCCCTCTCCGCCCGCCATGATCACGGCCTTCACGCGGGCGCCCCCTCCCGCTCATTGCGGCTTTCCGCGAGCGCTGCACGCGCCTTGGGCAGGTAAGTGACTGCGGCGTACCAACCGAGCGCCTGAGCGGGAATGACGGCGATCCAGGCGAGTGCTTCGGCAACCGAGTGCCAGCTGTCGTTGGCGTGCCCGGCTAGAAACAGCGGAAACGCGAACATCATCCCGAAGGTGCCGGCCTTGCCCGCCCATTGGACGTCCATGCGCCGCCCTCCGGCCGCGGCGACAAAGAGGAAACCGCCGGCGACCAGCGCCTCGCGGCTCAGCGCGATAACCGCAACCCACAGGGGTATCGCCCCGACCGCGATGATCGCTATCGCGGCGACCCCGAGCAGCAACCTGTCAGCGATCGGGTCCAGCACCTTGCCGAGTGTGGACACCTGGTTGAAGTGACGGGCGACGTAGCCGTCGACCCCATCGGTTGCGCCGAGAACGCCGAGCAGGAGTGCGGCCGGATACCAGCCGGCTCGGTGCGGTCGCGCGATCAGAAGGACGAAAAGAGGTATGCAGAGAAGCCGGAGAAGGGTCACCAGATTCGGCACGGTGAGGATCCGGCTCTCCTCCCGCGACTGGGCGACCATGCCGGGAGTCTACGGTCGCGAGACCCCGGTTTGCTGGTTAGGGGACGAACTCACGCTGGTGCGATTCCGAGAACCAATCTGACGTTGACGTAAGAGTTCGAGGTAACCTGGTCGATGATGGCAGACCGGTCCCCCCCGCGGGCTGAGCAGAACCCGCGCTACAAGTGGATCGCCCTGTCGAACACGACGCTCGGCGTGTTGATGGTGACGATCAACCAGTCGATCCTGCTGATCTCGCTCCCGAACATCTTCCAGGGAATCCACCTCGACCCGCTGGGACCCGCCAACACCTCGTACCTCCTTTGGATGCTGATGGGTTTCCTGCTCGTCACCGCGGTCCTGGTGGTGAGCTTCGGGCGTATCGGCGACATGTTCGGCCGGGTCCGGATGTACAACCTCGGCTTCGCGGTCTTCACCTTCTTTTCGATACTCCTGTCCGTCACGTGGATGACCGGCACCGTCGCGGCGATCTGGCTGATCGTCATGCGGGTGTTTCAAGGAGTAGGTGGGGCCCTGCTCTTCGCGAACTCGAGCGCGATCCTCACTGATGCGTTCCCACCCAACGAGCGCGGGATGGCGATGGGCATCAACGGCGTCGCTGCCGTGAGCGGATCTTTTATCGGGTTGATCCTCGGGGGCCTCCTAGCCCCAGTCGAGTGGCGGCTCGTATTTCTGGTGTCCGTCCCGGTCGGGCTGTTTGCGACCATCTGGGCCTACCTGAAGCTGCACGACAACGGGGTTCGCACCCCCTCGCGTATCGACTGGGCCGGGAACATCACATTCGCGTTGGGGTTGATTCTCCTGCTCGTCGGAATCGTGTACTCCATCCAGCCCTACGGCCACCACACCATGGGCTGGACCAATCCCTTCGTCGACGCGACGATCGCGGCGGGAATCGTCCTGCTGGTGCTCTTCGTCTTCATAGAGTTCAGGGTTCCGGAGCCGATGTTCAGGCTCCATCTGTTCCGGATCCGTGCGTTCACCGCCGGCTCGGTCGCGGGGGCGTTCGGCGCCATGGGCAGAGGCGGGCTTCAGTTCGTCCTGATCATCTGGCTACAGGGCATCTGGCTGCCGCTCCACGGCTACAGCTTCGACCAGACTCCCTTGTGGGCGGGCATCTACATGATCCCGATGACCGTCGGCTTTCTCGCATCCGGCCCGATATCAGGAGTGCTCTCGGATCGCTTCGGGGCACGACCGTTCGCGACCGCGGGGCTCGCGATCAGCGGACTTGCCTTCATCCTGATGAACCTGCTCCCGATCAACTTTTCCTACCTCGCATTTGCGGTTCTGATCCTCGTTTGGGCTCTGGGTGCCGGGATGTTCTTTTCTCCGAACCAGGCGGCGGTGATGAACAGTCTCCCGGCGAGCCAACGCGGTGTGGGAGCTGGAATGCTGACCACCTTCCAGAACTCGGCGAACGTCCTGTCGATGGGAGCGTTCTTCACGGTCATCACGCTCGGACTGGCCGCCAGCCTTCCCTCGCATCTGTACAGCGGGCTGGTGGCCCAGGGAGTGCCAGCCGGTGCCGCCCGGTCGGTGGCGTCGCTTCCGCCGATCGGCGCCCTGTTCTCCGCCTTTCTGGGGTACAACGCGGTTCAGATCGAGCTCGGTCACACGGGCGTTCTGACCGCTCTCCCCCATTCGAAGGCCGCGTACCTCACCGGCCGTGAGTTCTTCCCGCGATTGATCTCTTCCCCGTTCGCTCACGGTCTGCATCTCGCGCTCTACTTCGCGGCGGCGGTCACCCTGGTCGCTGCGGTGGCGTCGGTCCTGCGCGGGGCGCAATACGTGCACCAGCGTGAGACGTTGTCGGCGGAGATAGGAGAGGGACTCGCCGGCGCAGGCGAGGTGGCCGCGGCGAGCGTTGAGGTGGAGGCTTTCAACAGCGCAGCTCTTGAAGGAGCATCGGATTGACTTCTTCACGGAGGCCCAAGGTCGCCACACCCGATGCGGCGATTCCCGACATCGAAATGCTGGGCATCAGCCGCGCCGCGGCGGAATGCGGCGTTTCCGAGCGAGCGCTTCGTTACTACCAGCAGATCGGTCTGCTGAAGCCGACCGGGCGCACCCCCGGAGGGATGCGCCGCTACGCACCGTCCGACTTGGACAGGGTCCGGCGCATCCGAGATCTGCAGTCTCTCCTCGGGTTCAACCTCGACGAGATCAGGGTCATCCTCGACAGCGACGATCGGCTCGCCGCGATAAAGGAGCAGTACCACGCAGCGTCGGAAGGGTCGCCACGACGTCGGGACCTTCTGCGCCAGGCGCTCGAGGTCCGCGAAGAGCTCATGCGAACCGTCGACGCCAAGCTCGCTGCTTTGCATGACTTCCGCGCCGAGCTCGAAACGTCGAGAACCCGCGTCAGCCGGTTGCTGACAGAGATCAGCGGCACGGTCAAGGTCTGACCGGCTCGTCAGCGACCGAAGCGGCGGAGGCGACGGAAGCGGCGGTCAGGGAGAGACGAGCTGCCAGCGCAAATGTCCCCTGCCGTCCATTTCGGTTACTTCGACGTTCGATGCTCCCGCCCTAGGGAGGCCGGTGACGGAGCATTCGAAGCTGAGCCCGGCCTTCACCGGTTCGGACGACGGGCAGGTGACCGTGGGCAGGTTGGTGAGCCCTTTCTCGGTCTGGATGCCGAGCTCGATCTGAGATGAGATATCACGGCCGCTAAGTGAGTGCGGACTTGGATGGGTCAGGTCGGCGCCGGCGCCGAAGATGATCCCTATGGCCAAAAGAGCGGCGAGAGCGATGACTCCGGGGACGAAGCGATTGCGCCGGGGGCCGGCGGCCGTCGCCACTCGGTGGCTACCAGGCCGGGGTGTACCCGCCGCGGCCCATCGCGGCCGAGGTCTCCCAGTCGATGTCCTCGTCCACGCCCCCGATCACTTCGGTGACCCAGTCGAGACGCTCTTTCAGAATCCGCTCCACTCCGGCCTGAAGCGTCGTGCTGCTGATTGCGCATGAGGAGCATGAGCCCTGCAGCTGCACTTCGACGACGCCGGACTCGACGTCAGCGCTCACCAGCACCAGGTCGCCACCGTCGGATTGGACGGCCGGGCGCATGAGGTCCATCAGCTCATTGAGATTGGCGAGGCGCTGAGCACGTTCGTCGTCGGTAATCACGTCTCCATTCTGCCAGGAGGAGGCGGCCTCGCGGCAGTTGACCTCGCAACAGTCGGCCCCGGGGATCGCGCCCCGGGGCCATTCCTGTCGGGCGGGCGGGACTTGAACCCGCGGCCCCCAGACCCCCAGTCTGGTGCGCTACCAAACTGCGCCACCGCCCGGTGGGACTACGACCCTAGTCCGTTAGATGTGCTTGGGAAGCCACTCGATGAGCCAGTAGATCCGGTACACCATGTACACGGCCAAGGCTGCCAGCATCAGCTTGAAGTGCCATGGGACCCCCTTGCGGGGGGCGACGAGGACCCGGCCACAACTCGGACATATCCGTTCTTCGCCCAGGGTCTCGTCGTTCCAGAACTTGCTGCAGTCGTCGCACCAAGGCACCGGTTCAAAGGTACCGCCGCTTGAAAAAATCTAGATCCGGCGCACCGCCAGGATCGCCACATCGTCGCTCAGCGGCTCGGATGCGAAGTCGCGGGCCGCTTCGAGAAGCGACTTGCAGAGGATGGTCGTGTCCTGTCCAGGGTCGCGCCGGATGAGCGCGGCGATCCGGTCCTCGCCGAACACTTGGCCGCCCGAGCGCGCCTCGGCTAGACCGTCGGTGTAAAGCACGAGGAGGTCGCCGCTCGTCAACGGCAGTTCCCTCGAGTAGTACCCGGCGATCGGGTCGAGCGTCAGAAGCGGCCCCGTCGCCCGTAGCGAACGCATCTCGGAGTCCTGCCACAGCCACGCAGGCGGATGCCCCGCCGAAGCATGCCGCAACGTGCCGGCATCGCTGTCGAAGACGACGACACACACCGACACCAGATCCTCCGGCCTGCTCCCCGTCGACATCAACTTGTTCAGCTCTTCCAGGGCCTGCGCCGGGTCGCGGTACTGCCGCAGGAACGTACGCAACAGGTACTTCACCTGGAAGGCGGTGATCGACGGTTCGATCCCGTGCCCCGCAACGTCGCCGATCACAACAGCCATTCGTCCGGGGCCGGTAACGAACACGTCGTAGAAGTCCCCGGCCATCATCCCGGTTCCCGGCTCGTACACCCGCCCTAGATCGAAACCCTCGATGTGCGGAAGGCTTTCGGGCGCCAACCGGTCCGCCCATCGACGTGGGGCGAGCTGCTCCTGGGCAAGTACCTCCTCCGCGCGGCGCTCCAGCATCGCCCTGTTCTCCGCGAGTCGGGCCTCGTCGAAAAAGCGCGGCGCGTAACGAATCGACACAACAACCGGGATGCTCACCGCCAACAACGGCAGCTCGTACCAGACCGAACGCGACCAGGATGCCACCGCCAGGGCGACGGTCAGGATCGAGTACAGGATCGCGGTGTGGAGGTCCTTGTCGAACGCCGAGCGGGCCAGCTCGGCCGCGTCGCGGCCGTGGGAAGATGACGCCGTCTCGGCCTCGATTCGGCGCGCCGCGCGCGCCAGGCGGGCCGCTGCCCGCCCCCAAAGCGCGGCGGCTATCGCACAAAACACCGCCGCCGCGGCCAGCCACGGCTGCGTGAACATGCCCAAAACGCTATCCGAAGGACGTCCCTGCTATTTCAATGCGGTGTTAAGTTCCTGGGGCTAACTCGCGCGACGCCGAACCCTGAAAACGATCGGCGTAGCACCGAATGCAAAGTGCTCTCTGAGGCGCCGTTCCAGGTAGCGCAGGTAGGGAGCCGGCACCGATTTGGTGGCAAAGAGGGTGAAGGTGGGAGGGTCTGTCCCGCCCTGGGTCGCGTACAGGATCCGGCCTCCGGGTGACCGGTGCGCCGACTGTGCGAGCGCGATCACCCGGTTCAGCTCGGCTGTCGGCACCCGCTTTCCCGAAGCATCCATGGCGTCGAGCAGCGCCGGAAGGAGTTTGTGGACGCCCAGACCGGTGCGAGCGCTGATCTTCAGCACCGGGGCGTAGGAAAGGAACCCAAGCCGGTCCTCGACCTCTGAGGTGACCTCTGTGCGCCGCTCTGAGTCGAGCAACTCCCACTTGTTGAGGAGGATGACGATCGGGCTGCCGGAAGCGTCCACGCGTTCGGCCAGGCGCTGGTCCTGCTTGGTAACACCGTCGGTAGCGTCGATCACCAACAGCGCAACCTGGGCCCGGTCCAAGGCTTGCAACGCGCGCACCAGTGAGTAGTACTCCGCACCCTCGGCTTCCTTGGCTCGCCGGCGCATGCCGGCCGTGTCGATGAAGCGGATGTCGCCATCAGGCGTTGATACGAGCGTGTCAACCGAGTCACGGGTCGTTCCGGGAACGTCATGAACCACTGAGCGCTCGTCGCCGATGAGCCGGTTGAACAGAGTCGACTTGCCGACGTTAGGTCGGCCGACGATCGCGACCGACGGCGCATTCGTGGCCGGCTCGTCCTCCGGCTGCGCACGTGGCTGAGGAAAAAGAGCCACCACCGCGTCCAGCATGTCCCCTGTCCCTCTGCCGTGAATCGCGCTGACCGGAATTGGGTCCCCGAGTCCGAGCCTTGCAAATACCCACGCGTCGGCGTCGCGGCTCTCGCCGTCCACCTTGTTGGCAACGACGACAACCGGTCGCCCCGTCCGTCGAAGCAGTTCTGCGACCTTCGCATCCTCGTCAGTGATGCCCACTGATGTGTCGATGACGAAAACAACCACATCGGCATCCTTCACCGCCCGCTCGCTCTGAGCACTCACCTGCGCGTCGAGCGTGCTGCCTGCCGCCAGCCAACCGCCCGTGTCGGCGACGGTGAACTCTCTTCCCGCCCATTCGGCATCGAGAAACTTCCGATCGCGGGTTACACCGGGCTGCTCTTCCACGATCGCCTCGCGACGACCGACGATCCTGTTGACCAGGGTGCTCTTTCCGACGTTCGGCCTCCCGACCACTGCGACGACCGGCCGTGTGGAGACAGCGGTAGTCGCCGACCCGGAGTCCTTTTTCATTTGGAGCTTCCGACGAGCGCGGCGCGCAAGGCCGCCCCGTCGGATGCAACGACCTCGACGTGACGGGGAAGATCAGTCAGCGCGATGCCGTCGAGGAAACGCCCGCTCGACAGGCATACGTCTGGCAGGAGGTAGCGGCGACCGATCGGCGCGTTGCTGAGGGCCACGGTGAGGTCTGACCCGGTTAGAAGGCCGGCGACGCCGGTGTTGCCCCCGAAGAAGGAGTTCGTGATCGCCATCACCTCGGCGTCCGGCGCTACTTCGGCTATCAACGGCGCGAGCACGCGGGCTCCGTAAACACCGGTGACCACGGTGACCGGCGCCTCCTTCGACGGGGCAATGTTCAGGCCGTTGGTGCGAGGGGCGCGGTAGCCGGCCGCCGGCGCACCGTCGACCGACTGGAAGAAGCCGCCCGGTCCGCCCTCGGGAGCCTCGAGACGCCCTCGGAACCGAGCTTCGAAGGCTGCGGCCATGCCGACACCGTTTTCGTGCTGAGCAACCGCGCCGTAGGTCTCGATCGTGGGAAAGGGGCGGCCGGCCAACAGGTAGTACTCGTCGGCGGCGTACACGAGACGCCGGCCGAGAGCCAGGAGGAAGGTCTCCTGCCAGCTCTCAACCAGGTCCACGACCCGTTCGGCTTCGTCCTTTGTGTGCGGCCGCATCGCCGGCTCGTTGTTGAAACGGCTCACTCCGAGAGGGACGCAAGCGATGCTGGCCAGCTCCGGGTATCGGTCGAGGACACCGGCGAGCGTGTCGTCGAGTATCGCCGCGTCGTTGACTCCGGGACAGACGACTATCTGTCCGTGAATCTCGATTCCGTTGTCGAGCAGAGCTCGTAGCCACCGTAGGCTGGTGGCACCGCGAGGATTGCGCAACATCCTTGCCCTGACATCGGGATCTGTGGCGTGAATGCTCACCCACAGCGGGGACAGTCCTTCGGTGACGACTCTCTCGAGATCGAGCTCGGTGAACCGGGTGAGGGTCGTGAAGTTGCCGTACAGGAACGACAGGCGATAGTCGTCGTCGCGGGTGTAAAGGCTCTTGCGCATGCCCTTGGGCAGCTGGTGGATGAAGCAGAACTCGCAGTGGTTGTCGCATGTTCGCACCCGGTCGAAGAGTGCGGCGTCGACCTCGATCCCGAGCGGTTCCGCCCCGTTCCGCTCGACCTCGAGCGACAACTCGAGACCGCCTCGCCGCACGTCGAACGCGATCCGGTCCTGGTCGGCGATGAGCTGGTATTCGATGATGTCGCGGGGGAGCTGGCCTTCCATCGCAGCGATCTCGTCGCCTGGCTGGAAACCGGCCCGGGCGGCTGGCGACCCAGGGGTCACCGCCACCACACGGGGCATGGACATGGCCCCTCAAGGATAGGTGAGTTCCACGCCCGGCCATCACAATGACCCGGCACGCGGACCCGCCGGCCGGGACCTGGCCTCCTCTGGAGCGCGGGGACCCAACCCCACACCGGCCGTAAGCCGTGATCCGGCAGCCCGGTAGCCTGGGGGTCGTGAACGTGGAGAAGGTGCTGCTCGCGTCGCCCCGCGGGTTCTGCGCCGGCGTGGAGATGGCGATCAAATCACTGGCGTGGATGACGAGGGTGTTCGAGCCGCCCGTGTACTGCTACCACGAGATCGTCCACAACAAGGTTGTCGTCGACCGGTTCCGCGAGATGGGCGTTGTCTTCGTCGAGGACGTGGCCGAGGTGCCCCAGGGCGCACCGATGATGCTTTCCGCTCACGGTTCCCCTCCCGAGATCGTCGCCGCGGCTCGAGAGCGCGGCGGCGCCGTCGTGAACGCGGTTTGCCCGCTGGTGAAGAAGGTCCACCATGAGGTGAAGGTCAGGTCGGGGAAGGGTTACTCCATCGTCTACGTCGGCCACGAGGGTCACCAGGAAGCGATCGGGACCACTGCGGTCGCTCCAGACGCGGTTCATCGGGTAGAGCACCTTGAAGAGTTGGAGGCGCTGCCCAGCTTCGATGGTCCGGTCGCTTTTCTCGCCCAGACCACCTTGGCGGTAGATGAATGGGAGGCTCTTCTGGAGGCGGCTCGAACTCGCTGGCCGGATGTGTGGGTGCCGGGTACGTCCGACCTGTGCTTTGCGACGACCAACCGCCAGAAGGCCCTGAAGACCATCGCCCCCCGCTGTGACGAGGTGGTGGTGATCGGGTCGGAGAACTCGTCGAACACGCGGGCGCTGGAGCGCACCGCCATCGCCGCCGGTTGTCCCCGCGTGCTGCGGGTCAACGGCCCCCACGAGCTGCCCGACGATGTCTCCGGTACCGTAGGCGTCATCGCCGGCGCGTCGGCTCCGGAGGAAGTTGTCGAAGCGATCATCGCCAAGCTCGCACCCCGGAAGGGTGTCGAGGAAGTACGGGCCGTCGACGAGGACGAGTACTTCCCGCTCCCACGCGAGCTACGGGACTCGGTTCGCAACCTCGCAGCGGCCGCAGCGGTCGCCGGACTGGCGCCCGGGGCCGATCCGACCGCCGGCGGGACTCCCCTCCCCGACGATCGCGAGATGTCGGCTGCTATGGCTCTCGCGGGGCTAACCCACTAGCCCAGAGTTACGGAACTGCTCATGAGTCCCCGGAACGGTCCCCGAGGCGGAGGCCTAGGCCCGGCCTGCGCCTCTGAGAGCCTCGTCAAAGAGGTCTTGCAAGGTGGAGTGCAGCCGTTGGGAGACCTCGGCGACGGCACGCCGGGAGACCCGTGAGCCTTCCGAACGCGCAGGCGCCGGGATCGGCTCGCCGACGACCATCACCACCTTGACGGGCGAGATCCGCTTGCTGCCCTTCCGCATCGCCCATTCGCTTCCGCCTATGCCGACCGGCAGGATGGGGACCCCGGCCCGCGCCGCCACGAACGCGGCTCCCTCGAACAGGGGCTGCACGATCGGCCCGGACTGGCGGGTGCCCTCGGGGAACAACACGACCGGTTCGCCACCTGCGAGCGCAGCTTCGCACTTGCGAAGAGCCTCCCGATCGGGTGTGCCCCGATGAACCGGGAACGCTCCGAGCGAACTGAAGAGAGCACCCGACCACTGGTACTTCCACAGGCTGTCCTTGCCCATGAACCGGATCCGCCTGTGGGTCAGGCAGCCTGAGAGAAGGGTGTCGATGTTCGACCTGTGGACTGGTGCGATCACGAATGGCCCCGAGGCCGGCACGTTGACCTTGCCCCGGATCTCCACTCGCCAGTAGAGGCGGCAGACCACCTCGACCAGGCCCCGGGCGAACGCGTACCAGGCGAGCGCGATCCGCGAAGACGAAGACCCGGGCAGCGTGTCGGCGGACAGCGGTCTTGCGGGCTTCGGATCGCGCAATGGCTCAACCGTCACGCCGGGTTCTTTCTGCCATCTCGAGAACGGTCGTCACCACGGCATCTACTCCTAGGCCGGTCGTGTCGAGCACGACTGCGTCCGGCGCAACGCTAAGAGGCGACGACGCTCTGGTCGAATCGGCATGATCTCGGCGGGCGATATCCGCGGCGACCTGGTCGTATTGGAGATCGAGCATTTCCTTGCTTCTCCGGCTCGCCCGCTCGGTGTCGTCCGCGGTCAGGTACACCTTCACGTCCGCTTCCGGAAATACGACGGTCCCGATGTCCCGGCCTTCGACCACCCCACCGTCATGCCCGGACGCCCATTCGCGCTGCCTTGCAACCAGCTCGGCTCTGACCGCGGGATTCGCGGCCACGACGCTCACCGCTCGGGTCACTTCGGGGCTTCTTATCTCGATTGTGGCGTCGGCTCCGTCCACCTTCACCGACTCCCCCACTTCGAGATCGATCTGGCGCGCAAGCTCCGCAACCCTTTCTGCGTCATCGGGATCAATGCCCCTGCGGATCGCGGCAAAGGCTACGGCCCGGTACATCGCGCCCGTGTCCAGATAGTCCAACCCGAGACGCGATGCGACCGCTTTCGCGACGGTCGACTTGCCGGATCCCGCCGGGCCGTCGATCGCTATCACGCGCATCTGCGTTGGTCCTGCTCGAAATCGGGATAGCTCGTCATCACCGAGTCCCAACCCTCGATCGACACCCGCGACGCCGAGGCCATTCCGGCGACGGCCATAGCCATGGCTATTCGGTGGTCTCCGGCGGCGTCCACGGCTCCGCCGGCGAGCGGCTTCCCACCGGAGCCCCAGACGACCAGCCCGTCGTCACGAGGTTCGGCGGTTCCCCCGATCGACGACAAGGCCGCAACGGTGCTCGCGATCCTGTCGCTCTCCTTCACCTTCAGCTCGGAAGCGTCCGCGAAAACCGTCTCGCCATCCGCCAACGCGGCCGCCACCGCAAGGACAGGGATCTCGTCAATCAGAGTAGGCACTTCCGTTCCGTCTACCCGGGTCGAGGTGAGCGGTGAGTAACGCGCTCGGATCGTCGACGTTGAGTTGGCGGGGTCCTCGTCGGTCACTTGAATGTCGGCTCCCATCCGACGGAGGACCTCGAGGAAACCGGCTCGCGCGACACCGGTGTACACCCGCTCGACCGTCAGGTCACTGCCAGGGGTGACGCACGCGGCGACGATCCAGAACGCCGCCTGAGAAGGATCCCCCGGCACGTCGATGTCGAGCGGTGAGAGAACCGATCGGCGCACTGTGACCCGCCCGGGTGACACGGAGATGTCGGCGCCGCACTGTGCGAGAAGTTCTTCGGTGTGGATCCTTGTGGTGGCATCTTCCAGGACTGTCGTAGCACCGTCAGCGGATATTCCGGCGAGGAGCACCGCTCCCTTGACCTGGGCGCTCGGAACTGGCACCCGGTACTCGATGCCATGCAGCGAACCGCCGCGGACGACGAGCGGAGGAAACCGCCCGCCTTCGCGGCCGTCGATGCGGGCCCCCATCTGCCGCAATGGCTCAGCCACCCGATCCATAGGCCGGCGAGCGATCGACTTGTCTCCGACGAGCACGGTGACCCCGTCGACCCCGGCGGCCCAACCTGACAGCAGCCGGATGCCGGTGCCAGAGTTCCCGACGTCGATCACGGTCTGTGGTTCGCTGGGCGATCCGCCCCGGACACGAATAGCTCCCGTGGCGAACCGGTCGACCTCGGCACCGAAGGCTTCAATGGCATCGAGCGTGTGAGCGACGTCATGCCCTTCGGAGAGCCCGCGAATGGTGGACGTTCCGTCGGCCTTTGCCGCTAGGAGCAGGCAGCGGTGCGAAATCGACTTGTCGCCGGGCACGTGAAGGCGGCCCTTCAAACCGTTCTTGGCCCGTTCGGAGAGGTACGTGGTCACGATCCGAGAGGACGAACCGAGCAACGGAAGTCGCGTAAGTGAAGGGCCGATCGGGTCGCTTCGGCGGCCGTGCTGTCGATGACTAGTACGAGTACGCCGCGGTCGCCTTCGGCGCTGTGGGCGATCTCGAGGTCATAGATGTTGATGCCCATCTCGCCGAGAAGAGTCGTCACCTCGGCGAGTACGCCCGGTCTGTCTGGCACTGGAACGCGGACTTCGACGGTGTCACCACCCGCGGGGACTCCGGCCGGGAGGTTGACCCGAGCTTCGCGGGCGCGCTCGAGAACTTTGAGGAGCACGCCCCGTTCCGCGCCGGCCACGACCTCGCGCACATCCCCCAGTGCCGAAATCAGCTGGTCGAGTACGTGGAGGATCGCCTCTTTGTTCTCGGCACACACGTCGGGCCAGATACCGGGTTCCCCCGCCGCGATGCGAGTCATGTCCCGGAAGCCGCCTGCGGCCAGGCGAAGGAGGGCGGAGTGCTCGAGGGCCGCGTCCGAGGCAAGGTTCATGAGGGTGGCTGCGGTCAGGTGGGGGACGTGGGACACCATCGCTACCAGATCGTCGTGACGCGAAGCTGGCAGTTCGACGACGTTGGCGCCGAGGGTCGCCACCACGGACCTGACGGTCGAATAGGCGACTGGATCGGTGTGAGTCGTAGGCGTCAAGACCCAGGTCGCGCCTTCGAACATATCGGGGTCCGAGCCGTCGACACCCGCTTGCTCCGATCCCGCCATCGGGTGGCCGCCCACGAAACGCGGGTCGGCTACCTGATCCAGGATGGGTCCTTTCACGCCGGCCACGTCGGTCACCACTCCCAACCCGGAGTTGAGGGCCGCCTTCGCGGCGTCGACGGCCGATCCGGCTGGGGTGGCGACGAACGTGATCAGTGCCTCGGGATCCCGGCCGGAAGCGTCGATTGCGCCGATCTCGAGTGCCCTTTCGGTACGCGCGGCGTCGAGATCGAAGCCGGTGACCAGCCATCCACGCGCGCGCAACCCTGCCCCGATCGAGCCACCGATGAGTCCGGTGCCGATGATCTGGGCCCTTTGCCGCTGGGGGTCTATCCGCTGCACTTGTTGGGAACTTTTTACGGGTGGGCTGGATTCGGCACGGCGTTAAAGACTAGGCGGGCGGCGGCGTCAGGCGGGGCGCCGCGACGGTCGCGACCGGGGAGCCGGCGGACCGGATGCGGCCCTTTCGAGATTTCGCACCTCGGCGGTGGTCAGTTCGCGCCAGGTCCCCGGGGGCAGGCCGGGGTCGCGAAGAGGACCGATCCGGGTTCGGACGAGCCGGTTGACCGGGTGCCCGACGGCTTCGCACATGCGGCGAACCTGGCGCTTCTTGCCTTCGTGGATGGTGATCCGCAGCAACGAGGGCTCCACCTGGCTGATCTTCGCTGGAGCCGTGACGCCGTCGTCCAGCTTTACGCCGTGGCGCAGGGTCCGAAGCGTCCCGGCCGACGGTCGTCCCGCCACTGATACCAGGTATTCCTTCTCGACCCCGAAACGCGGATGGGTGAGGTGATGGGTGAGCTCTCCGTCATTGGTGAGGAGCAGGAGCCCTTCGCTGTCGGCGTCCAGCCGGCCGACCGGATGGACCCGCGGATCCCCCGGGACGAGGGACGTGACTGTCGGCCTGCCGTCGGGGTCGGCTGCGGTGCTAACCACGCCTCTCGGCTTGTTCAGCAGGTAGTAGACGAGGCCTGGCTGGACCCCGACGGGTATCCCGTCGACCGCCACCCGGTCGTGCTCGGGATCGACGCGCCGGCCGAGGCGGGCGGTCTCTCCGTTGACGGAGACTCGGCCTGCGGAGATGAGTTCCTCCGAGGCTCTTCTGCTGGCAATCCCCGCCCTGGCCAGCACCTTCTGGAGTCGCTCGCCCTCCGGAACGGTCTCAGGAGGGTTCGCCGGAATCCCCTTCGTTGTCCTCGACCGCCCGATCGAAGGTTTCGTCGTCGTCGACGTCGTCCACGGTGGTGGTGCCGACGACAACCTGCTGGGAAGACTGATCGGAAGCGCGGTTTCGGTCGGCTCGCAGGCTGCTTTCGAGCGCATCCATGATCTCTGGGCCGGGGACGAATTCAGCGAGTGGCGGCAGATCCTCTAAACGATCGAGGCCCAGCTTCTCGAGAAAAAGGGTCGTCGTCCCGTAGAGCACCGCTTGACCCGGTCCAGGATCGCGTCCGATCTCCGTTATGTAACCGCGTGTTTGCAGAGTCCGGATGACGCCGTCCGCGTTGACTCCGCGGATCGCACCGATCTGCGCGCGCGACACCGGCTGCTTGTAAGCCACTATCGCCAGGGTTTCCATTGCGGCAGCCGAAAGGCGCGCGCTCTGTCCATCGAGAACGTATCGCTCGACGTACGGAGCGAGATCTGGGTGGCTCTGGAATCGGTATCCGCCAGCAACCCGAACCAGTTGAAAGCCTCGATCCTCGGATTCGTAAACTTCCGCCAACTCTGCGCACATTTGCTCGACGCCCGACACTGAGACCTCGAGTAGCTGAGCGAGCATCTGTGGGTCGACTGGCTCGCCGGCGACCATGACTATCGCTTCGATCGCGCGGCGCGCTTCTGATGCCATCAGCCGGTAAAGCCTGCTCGGTCGGTCAACCCTGGTATTCCTCGACGAGATCCATCACTGGCTCCGAGGCGCCCGGTGCAACGCCGAGCCAGGTGACGGTGAGCTCGCCGAATGACGTGGCCTGATCAAGGTCCACGAGGCCCTGCTTGAACATCTCCAAGAGTGCGAGAAAGCGGACTATCACCTCGAGGCGCTCAACCAGGCCTGAAGTCAGCCGGGCGAAGGTGATCTTGCCCGCCCGCGGCAACTCTTCGACCAGCTCTTCGACCGCATCCCGGACGCTTGCCCTCACCGGCGCGACGTGCTCTAGCAGGACCCGGGCAACCGGCTTGGGTTCCATCATCCGCTGCATGCTCTCCGCCAGGCGCAGAGGGTTGACACCGGCCAGAAGGTCCGGAGCCAGATCGGCGTAGCGCTCCTCGAGGCCTGCCGAGCGGGCCCATGAGCGCCCGGCGTTGTCCATCAACCGGCCCATTGCGATAGCGGCGTCTTTGAACGTCTTGCACTCGAGGAGCCGGGCGATCAGCAGATCGCGCTCTTCCCAGAGCGCCAGCTCCTCCTCGAGATCCACGTCATCCGTGCCGGGCAGAAGACGGCGTGCTTTCAGCTCCAGCAGCACCGCCGCGATGAGAAGGAACTCCGTAGCGACCTCGAGGTCAAGCCCGGCCTGCATCTCCTCCAAGGTCGAGACGTACCCGTCGACTATGTCCGAGAGCGAAACCTCCCAAAGATCCACCTGTTCGCGCGTGATCAGGTGGAGCAACAGGTCGAAAGGACCCTCGAAAACGGGCGTGCTCACCGTGTAGGGCACCCCCCAACATTACCGGGGTCGGCATCAGCACCCGGGCATACCATGGGTCGATGGCAAGAGTCTTCTCCGGCATCCAGCCGACCGGTGACCCCCACCTCGGGAACCTCCTCGGGGCAGTTCGCTGGTGGGTGGAGGACCAGCGCCAGGGCGACTGCTTCTATTGCGTCGTCGACCTCCACGCGCTCACGGTGCCGGGCGATCCAGCGGAGCTGCGGAAGGCAACCCTCACCATGGCCACGCTTCTTCTTGCGGCCGGGCTCGACCCCGACGTGTGCACGCTGTTCGTGCAGAGCCACGTGCCGGCCCACACCCAGCTGGCCTGGGTGCTCGAGTGCACTGCCAGCTTCGGGGAGCTCCGCCGGATGACCCAGTTCAAGGACAAGTCGGCGAAAGGCGGCGAAGAGGCCGCCCGGGCCGGCCTGTTCACCTACCCGGCGCTGATGGCGTCGGACATCCTTCTCTACGACACGAATCTGGTCCCGGTCGGCGACGACCAGCGGCAGCATCTCGAACTGACCCGAAACCTGGCGCAACGCTTCAACACCAGGTACGGAAACACGTTCGTCGTCCCCGAGGCGTCCATCCCGCCTCCCGGCCGGGGCGCCCGGATCATGGACCTGCAGAACCCGACCCGGAAGATGTCCAAGTCCGAAAGCAGTCCCCAAGGCACGATCGGCCTCTTCGACGATCTCAAGGAGATCGAGCGGAAGATCAAACGGGCGGTCACAGACGCCGAGGACGGCCCCGGTTCTGTTCGGTACGACCCTGAGACAAAGCCGGGGGTTTCGAACCTCCTCGAACTGCTCGCCACTATCCAGGGCCGCTCTCCCCAGGAAGTCGCAGAGGACTACAGCCGGTACGGTCCCCTCAAGGCTGACGTCGCCAAGGCTGTTCTGGAGGTGGTTCTGCCGATCCAGGAGGCTTACCGCGGCTGGGCTGCAGACCCTGCGACCGTCGGCGACATCCTGCAAGCCGGTGCATCAAAGGCTGACGAGTACGCCCGGAAGACGCTCGCCCGCGCCTTCGACGCTGTTGGCCTGCTCGCTCCGGTTAGCCGGGCAGCAACAGTCGTTTAGATCAGCGGTCTAGATCTCCCTAGATCAGCGGTACGTCAGTCGTCGTCTGCGGCTTTCAGGACCGCTGCCAGAGCTGGATCGACGGACCATTCCGACGGGAGTCTGTGGTGCTCCCGAGCCCAAGCGACAACCACTGGGTCGCTGCCCGCCGCGGCGAGAATGTCGGCGCCGATGTCGTCGTGGTTCGCGTAACTACCAGCCTTCGCGGCCCACCCGGCCCGGGTTTCGCTCCACGCGGCAAGCCTCCTCCGGCCGAGCGCAACAGCGAGAACGGTGGCCGAGGTGCGACCCAGCACTCCCAGGCCGGAGCCGGCCTTGCCGCAGTCGTGAAGAAGGGCAGCCGCGAGAGCGCTCCGCGGCACCCCCGCCCCGTCGGAGTTGCCCAGGGCCTCCGCAACCCGCCGGGCCACGCCCAATCCGTGCCGACGGTCCGGTCCGCTCATCGCCTTCCAAACGTCGATCTCGCCGGACCGCAACCACTGGCGCGCCCAGGCCTCGCCAGCCACGCCAGGCCCCGCAGGCCACAGCGAGAACAGAAAACGGCGCGCTAAGTGTCCCCAGCTGCCGATCTCCTGCTCACGGGACGACTGCTTCGACGGGGTCAATATCCGAGGGTCAGCCGAAATGGGTGCTTAGCGACGGGAGGAGGCGGCCGCGGCGCAGTCGATGCACAGGCGGGCTTCGGGTTTCGCCTCGAGGCGAGCTGGAGCGATCTCCCGCCCACAGCTTTCGCACACGCCGTAATTCCCTCCGTCGATCTTCTGGAGGGCGTGCTCGACCTCGTTGAGCGTCTCGACGAGCTTGGTGACCAGGGCCTCGTTCTCCCCTCGTTCCGCAGTCACCTGGCTCGAATCGGCGAAGTTCGGGTCGTAGTCGAGTCCCTTGGTGCCGTGGCCGAGCTCGGCGAGCTGGCGGCGCAGCGAGTCGCGCTCGGACTCGAGCGCCTCCCGCAGTTCCTGAGTCGTCGCTTCAGCTGCCATCCATCTGAGTGTAACCACGCCGACGCCGATTAGGCCTGGCGTCGCACTCCGATTGCCGAGCGTCCGAGGGAGATTGCAGCGAGGGAAAGTCCGATTATCGACTTGGCATCCATTATCTTGCCGCTTCTTATCAACTCTGGTGCACTATCGAGGGGTACCTCTTCTACCGACATCTGCTGTTCCTCGAATCCCTGTCGGGCGTCAGGAACTTCTTGCAGGTCGGTGGCCAGGTAGAGCCAGCTCAGCTCGTCGGTAAAGCCGGGCGAGTTGTAGAAGCGGGCGAGCAGTTCGAGCTTCGCGGCCTCCTTGCCGACCTCCTCAGCGAGCTCCCGGGCAGCGGTCGTTTCGGGGTCCTCGCCGTCGACGTCGCGCTTGCCGGCAGGAAGCTCGAGCAGCTCTTGCCCGATGGCAGCCCTGAACTGGCGGACCATGACGATGGTGCGTGACGCGGTCACCGGGACGACCACCACAGCTCCCGGGTGGTGAACAACGTCCCTCTCGAACCGCCGCCCCGCGGGGTCCTCGAAAGTGGCGTTTGCTACCTGGATCAGCGATCCTCGGAAGAGCTCCTGCTCCCCTACCTTTCGGAAGCCCCCAGGGGCCCGGCCCTCACGAGACTGGTCCTCATGAGACTGGTCCTCATGAGACTGGGGCAAGGTCCTGCATGCCGATCAGCCTCGGAGAGCGCCCGTCGGCCCGGTCCAGCGCAGCCGCAACCAGACCGCGGAAGAGTGGGTGAGGATTGTCCGGACGGCTCTTGAACTCGGGGTGAGCCTGGGTGCCGACCCAGAACGGGTGGTCGGGTAGCTCGATGAACTCCACCAGACGGTCGTCCGGGGAGCTGCCGGAGCAGACCAGACCGGCGGCCTCGAGCCGGGCGCGGTATCGGGGGTTCACCTCGAACCGATGGCGGTGACGTTCGTAGACCAGCTCAGACCCGTACGCCTGGGCCACGATGGAGCCGGGGAGCAGCTTGGCTGCGTATAGGCCCAGCCGCATGGTTCCGCCCATGTCGACGACGTCTCGCTGCTCGTCCATCAAGTCGATCACGAGGTGAGGCGAGGACGGGTCGATCTCGCGGGAGTTGGCGTTCTCGAGCCCTGCGACGTTGCGGGCGAACTCGACCACCATCACTTGGAGACCGAGGCAGAGCCCCAGGCACGGGATCGAATTCTCCCGGGCGTACGTCGCCGCCGCGACCTTCCCCTCCACCCCCCGCTCGCCGAACCCGCCGGGGATCACGATCCCGTCCAGATCTTTCAATCGGCCGGCGGCAAGAAGGCCCTCGACTTCCTCGGCCTGAATCCACTGCAGATCGATCCTCGCGCCGTGGGCGTATCCGCCGTGTTTCAGAGCTTCCACTACCGACAGGTACGCGTCGGGGAGGTTGACGTACTTACCGATCAGCCCGATGCACACCGGACGAGTCGCGGCCTCGACCCTCGAAACCAGGGCTTCCCATTTGCCGAGATCCAGCGGATGACTCGTGCCCGGTTCTCCCGATCCCAGTCCCAACAACCTGCAGACGTAGTCGTCGAGTCCTTCCTCGTGCAGGGCCAGGGGGATCTCGTACAGGTTGGGGGCGTCGATGCACGACACCACGGCTTCGACCGGTACGTCGCACAGTAAGGAAATCTTCCGTTTGAGCCCCGCCGAGATGCTCCGGTCGCTTCGGCAGATAATGACGTCGGGCTGGATTCCTCGGCTCCGGAGCTCGGTGACGGAGTGCTGGGTCGGTTTGGTCTTCTGCTCTCCTGACGGGCCGAGATATGGCACGAGTGTGACGTGCATGTAGCAGACGTTGTCCCGGCCGACGTCCTTGCGGAACTGACGGATCGCCTCGAGGAACGGCAGAATTTCGATGTCGCCTACCGTTCCGCCGATCTCGGTGATCACGACGTCCACCTGGTCCGTCGCCAGCCTCTTGATCCGGTCCTTGATCTCATCGGTGATGTGGGGAATTACCTGGACCGTCTTGCCGAGGAAGTCCCCTCGGCGCTCCTTGGCGATCACCGATTGGTAGATCGAGCCGGTCGTCGCGTTCGAGTCCCGGTGAAGGTTCTCGTCGACGAATCGCTCGTAATGACCGAGATCAAGGTCAGTCTCGCCGCCGTCTTCGGTGACGAACACTTCCCCGTGCTCGAAGGGGTTCATGGTCCCCGGATCGACATTGATGTAAGGGTCCAACTTCTGCATGGTGACCCGCAGGCCCCGGCTCTTGAGAAGCCGCCCAAGAGACGACGCGGTCAGCCCCTTGCCCAACGAACTTGCCACGCCGCCCGTGACGAAGATGTGCTTCGCCAAAACGCTCCTCCACTCGAGTCGGAATCGAAGGCTCTGGGTGGATACACCGCTCGGCCACCCCACCCTACCGCACGCCGGTTCCCCTCCTGGGTGATGCGTGATCACCCCCGCGACGGATCACCTCGTGTTCCGGAGCAGCTCCTCGGCGTGGCGCCTGGCGGTCAGGCTGCCCGGGCTTCCCGACAACATGCGAGAAAGCTCGACGACCCTGTTCTGCCCTTCGACTTGTTCGACTGACGCGACGGTGCGGTCCTTCTCGGTTCGTTTCTGCACGACCAAATGCTGGTCTGCGAAGGCGGCAACTTGAGGTAAGTGGGTGACGACCAGAACCTGGTAGTCGGACGAAAGCGACGCCAGCGCCCGTCCCACCGCGACCGCCGCCTCTCCACCGATGCCCGCGTCGACCTCGTCGAAGACAATGGTCGTCGCACCGACACGGCCGCCGTTCGTGTGGGTTCCCGGCCCCCCTGTCCCGACGACCAATCGAGCGGCGAGCATGGTCCGCGCCAGTTCGCCGCCCGACGCGACCTTCGTCAGCGCAAGCACCGGTTCTCCCGGATTGGCTCCCAACATCCACGTGACCGAATCGCCTGGCGGCTCCCGGCCGACCTCGACCAGGAACTTCGCCCGCGGCATGGCGAGCTCACGCAACCTTGCCTCGACCGCTTCGGACAATGATGGTGCAATCCGTAGCCGGTTTTCGAGGACGAGCCGCTCTTGTTCAGCCAAGTTCGCCTCGGCGAGCTGAATCTGGCCGTCGAGCTCGGATGCCCGCTGATCGTGGGATTCGAGCTCAGCGATCCGATTGCGGGCGTCGTCGCGAAAGGCGATGACCTCCTCCAGGCTGTCGCCGTACTTGCGCCGAAGGTCCGCGATGAGGTTGCGCCGGGCGCCTATCCACGCGAGCCGATCGGGGTCATCTTCCAATGACTCTGCGGCCAGTCGGGCTTCTTGGGCGACATCCGACAACTCGACCAGCGACGCCGACAGCCGTTCGCGGATCGAAGCCAATGCTTTGCCTGACGGGACGATCGACGCCAGTGATCCCAGCCGGTCACATATCCCGTCCTCGGAAGTCAGAGAAGCGTGGATCTGCTCGGCGGCCTGCCTCAGGGACGTGGCAGCGCTGAGTGTCTCTTCTTCATCTCGCAGACGCTCATCCTCGTCTGCGGATTCCAGCCCGGCCGAGTCGAGCTCGTCGACCTGGAACCGGAGCAGATCGATTTCCCGTGCACGGGCCTTCGGATCGCCGCCAATGGCTTCTCGCGCCTCGGCGAGTTGCCGCAACGCCCGCCGCGCGGACACAGCCTCTTGCGTGCTGATGCCCCCGAATCGATCGAGGAGGGCTCTTTGAGCCGCGGTCGCCATGAGGGCCTGGTGGCTGTGCTGACCGTGCATGTCGACCAGCGATTCGCCGACTTCCGCCAGCTGCGCCGCGCTGGCCATCCTCTCATCTATGTAGGCCCGGGAGCGCCCGCTTGCCGGGACGACCCTTCTCAAGATCGTCTCGTCCCCGGTCGGGCCGCTGAACCTACCCTCGACGACAGCCTCGGCTGAGCCGGGGCGGACCAGGCTTGGGTCCGCCGGGCCTCCGAGAAGCAGCGAGATTGCGTCGACCAGGAGCGTCTTGCCGGCTCCGGTCTCGCCAGTCAGGGCCGTCATTCCGGATCGGAGGACGACGGTTACGTCCTGAATGACTCCGAGGTTGGTGACGCGAAGCTCGGTGAGCATCAGGGGGTTGCGAGGTTGAACTTGCGCTTGAGGATGTCGTGGAAGTCCCGCTCGCCGAATGTGACCAGCAGTGCGTCCCGTCCGCCCTTCCGCGAAATCAGAGTTTGTCCTGGATTGAGGGTCGCAGCTTTCCAGCCATCTATGACCAGATCGGCGGGATACGCACCCTCGAGCGCGATCGACACCTCGTCGTCGGAGTCCAGGATCAATGATCGGTCGAAAAGCATGTGCGGAGCCACCGGAGTGAGGATCTGGACTCTCGCCCGAGGGGAGGCGATGGGACCCCTAGCGGAAAGGTTGTACGCAGTGGACCCCGTGGGGGTGGCGAGGATGATCGAGTCGGCAAGAAAGGTGAGGAAGGGAGTGCCGTTCACCACGACTGCAGCACGAACGGTATGACCGCCGCTGACGCGCTGCATCACCAGGTCGTTGAGAGCGCTCCGGTGAAGAACGCTGGTTGTGCCTTCCCCGTCGTCGGTCAGCGAGACGTCCAGAGTCATTCGCGACTCAACGAGATAATCGCCGGCGAGAAACCTGCTGAGTGCGGGCTTTAGGTCCTCGGGCTCCACGGCCGTCAAGTATCCGAGATGGCCCAAGTTGACCCCAAGGACGGGCACGCCCTCCTGGCTGACCAGGTCGACGGTTCGTAGCATCGTCCCGTCCCCGCCGAGGCTCACCGCCAGGTCCAGTTTGTCCGCGATCGGTGACTCTTCGCCCGGTTCATCGGATCCGTAGACACCGTCGAGGACGACAGCTTCGTGACCCTGGCGCTTCAACCATGAGGATGTTTCACTGGCGAGTTCTGTCGCGCCCTCCCGCTGTGGATGGGGCACGAAACCGATCAACGCCACGTCAGGATCGAGCCTCGAGACCGGACTCGGCAGCTGCGACGGCCGAGTCGATGAGTTCCTCGCGATGGGTGTCCGGCTCGGAGGCCTGACTCCCTACGGTGAGATGCACGAGGAATTCGGCGTTGCCGTCGGCCCCGTGCAGCGGAGAAACCATGACCCCCATCATGGTCGCTCCTGCTCGGTCGAACGCGGCTATCACTTCAGCGACCGATTGGCGCCACAAATGAGGGTCCCGGACCACCCCCTTCCCCTTGGCCGCCTCCCGCCTGCCCACCTCGAACTGCGGCTTCACCAGAACGATCAACGCGCCGCCTGGACGCGCCAGTTCTGCGAGCGCGGCCGCGACGGTTCGCAAGGAGATGAATGAGAGATCGGCCGTGACGACGTCGAACCGACCCCCAAGGGACGCAGGCGACACACGTCGGACATCGGTCCTCTCGAGGACGGTGACACGCGGGTTATCACGAAGGGTCTCGTGCAGTTGGCCGCGGCCGACGTCGAGCGCGACGACCGACGAGGCGCCCTTTTGCAGGAGGCAATCGGTGAAGCCGCCGGTTGACGCTCCCGCGTCCAGTGCACGAGCGCCCTTCACGTCGATGCGGAAATGTTCTAGGGCTGGAGCGAGCTTGTCACCCCCGCGGCTTACGTATTGCGGTCCCGTTTCGGCCAGCAGGACTGGCTCCGCTGGGGATACCAGGCGGGAGGGACGATCGGCGATCGAGCCCGAGACCAGAACTACCCCGCGAGCGATCAGCTCTACGGCGCTAGTGCGGCTCGGGGCGAGTCCCCGGCGGACCAGTTCGGTGTCCAGGCGCCGGCGGACGCTCAGCTCGGACCGGTTGTCTTCTTCGCCGCCGTCGACTTGCCCGCTGACGCCTTCTTGGCAGTTGCCTTGCCGGCCGGAGAAGCGGCCTTCTTCGTCGCGGACGAGGTCTTGGTCGCCTTTTTCGAGGCGGCCGCAGTCTTGCTGGGCGCCGATTTCTGTACCCCAGCCTTGCCACCCAATCGTCTTTCCAGCGCGGCAAGGTCATCCTTGGTGGCGAGCCCGAGCGCCGAAAGCTGCGAAGTGATCTCCTTGCGGATGGACGCGATGAACTGCTCGGTTCCCTTGCGGCTCCCCTCCATCAGGTCGTCGATGGTGTCGCGCCCTTGCTTCGAGGTTGAGTCCGTGGCTTTCGAGAGCTCACGAAGGAACTCCTCCGCGCGTACCCGCGCCGTCTCGAGAAAGTCGGCCCCAGCCTCTTGGTATTTCTTGAACCTCTCGTCGCGTGCCATGCCGCATCGTAGCGCCAGTCCGCGAAGCTCCCCCAGAGCGCCGGTCAACCCACCCGAGAGCGGACAACGGTCTCCAGGTCCTTCTCGACCAGGTCCGGCTCGGGATCGACGGGGAGATCCGAAGCTCTGGTCACCCCGCTGAGCACGAGAGCGAAGTCGGCGCCGAGTCGACGCGCGAATAGACCATCGGTATCCGGCCGATCTCCGACGACGAGGCCGGCGTCCCCGAACCGGGCCTTCAGCAACTCGGCCATCGGCTTTCCCGGCTTTCCCGCGGTCTCCGCCTTCTGGCCCGAAGCCACCTCCAAGAGGGCAACCAATGCTCCAGCTCCAGGCTCGAGACCGTGCGGCGTCGGAAAAGTCGCGTCCGTATTCGTCGCGATGAATCGGGCCCCGGATCTGATCGCGGAAGCTGCGTCGGACAATGGCTTGAAGTCGAGAGTCATTGTTCGTCCTACCACTACCGCATCGGGCTGATCGTCCGGCGGCACCACCTGGACTCGCCCGAGCTCCAGGGCCTCCCTGAGGCCTTCCCCTCCAACACAAGTGGCCCGGCTGCCGGGCTCGAGCAACGACGCGGCCGCTTGTGCCGATGACACCACCTCGGCTGGTTGGGCCTCTACTCCGGCGAGAGCCAGCCGCTTTACGTGCTCGGAGAGCAGCGGTGTCGAATTATTGGTTACGAACGCGATCCGCTCGCCGGAGAGCCGAAGACGCTTGATCGCCCCGGCCGAACCGGGAATCGGTGTTCCCGCCAGCCAAACGACTCCGTCGAGGTCGAGAACCCAGAGCATTCGGACAGTCTTGTACGGAGTCGGCTACAACTCGGCTAACGCAGTGAAAACACGTCCTCTACGCGGTGAGCCACAAGTCTGCTACGCAGTGTGACCGTGCCCCGATTCGAACCCTTCAGCGGACTGCGCTACTCCCACTCTCACATCCGCTCTCTCGACGACGTCGTATGCCCTCCATACGACGTCATATCAGAGCCTGAACGTCTCGCCCTGGAGGCGCGAAGCCCAAACAACATCGTCCGTCTCGAACTGCCGTCCGACGACGGAGAAGCCGGTGGGGACCGCTACGAACGGGCGGCGCTGCTCCTGGACGGTTGGCGTGACGGTGGCATCGTCCATCGCGATCCGGCCCCGGCTCTCTACGGCTACCGGATGACGTACACGGATCCGTCGGGCATCGAGAGGTCGACCGTCGGGGTGATCGGCGCCCTGGGACTGGAGAAGCCCGGTTCGGGGATACTGCCGCACGAGGAGACGACCCCCAAGGCGAAGTCCGATCGGCTGGATCTTCTCCGAGCGACCCGGGCCAACGTGTCCCCCATCTGGGGGTTGTCTCCCGCAGTCGGCCTGAGCGAGTTGCTCCAGCCCCCGCCTCATCCGATCGATCACACGACCGACGACGATCGCGTGCGGCACGAGCTTTGGCCGATCGTCGACCAGGAGCGAATCGCAGCGATCACGAAAACGGTCGAGTCGGAGCCGGTTCTCATCGCCGATGGTCACCACCGTTTCGAGACAGCGCTCAACTACCGAGCGGAGCGAGAATCAGCCGGCCTCGCCGGCGAGGACGAATCGTTCGTCATGGGACTCATCGTCGAGCTGTCCGAGGAACAGTTGACCGTTCAGGCGATCCACCGCTTGGTGTCCGGATTGCCGGCGGATTTCAACGTCGAGGACTTCTTTGGTCGATGGTTCGACGTGACACCGACCGAACCAGTCGATCGCACGATCCTGAGCCGGATGGACGATGCGGGCGCGCTGGCGGTTCTCACGCGTAGAGGTGCGTGGCTTATTCGCCCGAACCCAGAGGTTCAGGCGGCGGCCACTCACGACCTGGACAGCAGCCGCCTCGACGTTGCCATCGCAGCGATCCGCTCGCCAGAGCTGGTCTTTCAGTACGGCTGGGACAACGCCGCAGCTGCGGTCGCAACCGGCCAGGCCGACATCGCAGTCCTCCTGAGGCCGCCCTCTGTCGCGCAGATCGCAGCTATCAGCCGGGGCGGCGTGCGGATGCCGCCCAAGACCACTTTCTTTTGGCCGAAACCCAGGACGGGGATGGTCGTCAGAGAACTGATTGTCTGAGTTAGCGGCGGAAACCACTTCCCATTTTTGGCTGATCCTCAGTAATCTCTCAGTGAACGTTTGGGTTCCCGAGCGATAGTTGTGGCGCAGCGTTGCGCAGACTCAGTTCGGGTGGGGTCCTCCTCATCCCGCCCGGATTGCAGGGGCCGTCGCCGTCCTCCCGCGGCGGCGGCCCTGGCGCGTTTCACCACTGTTACACGGCCAGGGGTGGGGTTGGCGGGCCTACCTGGCGAGACGGACGCCGGTCATCGCCCACTTCGCTCCCGGCGGGAAGAAGTTCCTGTACGTGGCCCGAGTATGGCCCGGCGGGGTTATCGCGGCTCCCCCCCGAAGCACCTGCTGGCCAACCATGAACTTCCCGTTGTACTCGCCTACCGACCCCGGGGCGGGTACGAAGCCCGGATAGGGCAGATAGGCGCTCGAAGTCCACTGCCACGCCGCTCCGTATAACTGACGCATGCCTTGGCCGCGGCCGGCGCTTTCGGGGTGCAAGGCGACAGCCAATTGCGAAGGTCCCGGTTGGCTCGCCGCGACCGCTTCCCACTCAGTCTCGGTCGGCAGCCTCGCTCCGGCCCACCTGGCGTAAGCGTCGGCTTCGTAATAGCTGATGTGAGTGACTGGCAGCGCGGGGTCGACTGGGGCGGCGCCGTACAGGGTGTAGGTCCACCAGGTCCCCCCTTCACGCCACCAGTACAGGGGCGCTCGGGCCTCGAAGCCGGATCCCTGTGGGACGGGGGGAAGCTGTAGAGCAGCCCAACCGTCGGAGAGCCACAACTCGGGTCTTTGGTATCCGCCGTCGTCGATGAAGGCCAGCCATTCGCCAACGGTTACCAGCCGGTCCGCGAGCTCGAACGGCTCGAGATATGCGCGGTGCCGGGGGCTTTCGTTGTCAAAACCGAAACCCTCACCGAGGTCTGCCCCGATCTCGACCAGTCCACCTTCATGGGCGGTCCAGGTGTCCTCGCCCGGCGCTGCCCCTGACGGCGGCCTGGTGAATCTGTAGGCGGGTCGCAGCGGATTGGTGCCGAGGACGTGCTTGATGTCCATCAGCAACAGTTCCTGGTGCTGCTGCTCGTGGTGCAGGCCCAACTCGACGAGGGCAAGTACCTGCTCGGGAAGGTCTTGACAGAGCAGGTCCGCCATCGCCTCATCGATGGTGTCGCGGTAGGCGGTGACTTCGCCGACTCCGGGACGGCCCAAGTTGCCCCGTTCCGCTCGAGGATGTCGTGGGCCGGCGCCTTCGTAGTAGGAGTTCCACAGGTAGAGATAGCGATCGTCCACCGGCGCGTAGCCGGGCCTGTGCGGCATCAGAACGAACTGCTCGAAGAACCAAGTCACATGTGCGCGGTGCCACTTGGTTGGGCTGACATCTGGAATCGTCTGGACGGTCTGATCCTCTGGTGACAGCGGCGCGGCGAGCGCCTCCGTCACGGCCCGGATAACCCGGTACCCGTCGAGATCGGCGGCCGGCGGCGAAACGGCGGGCGCAGCGGCCGTCGGCATCGGCGTCCGGCGCCCGACCGAGGTTCGCTGCGCGAGGATGACCGCGAAGTCCGCGCACGCGTCGGTCCACCATCCCATCGACACGAAGCCAGCTGCCGAGAGATCGTCGACAATCGACTCGCGCAGGAACTTGTAACTGCTCTCGGTGTGTATCTCCTCGCCTTCGGCGAGGTCGAGTGTTAAGTCCAGCGCACCGATATGGACCTGTTGAGCATCCTTCGACCGCAACGCCATGTGCACTTCGTGTTTCGCCGCGTCCCATCGCGCGACGTACTCGAATTCGTCGAGGTCGAAGTCGGCGTTGAGGGATCGGTTCAGAACCGAGAGCACGTTCTTCTCGAAATCCGCTGTTACACCTTCGGGGTCGTCGTAGGCGGCAACCAGACGCGCGGGATCCTTTACGAGATCCACGCCGAGCAGCAGGCCTTCGCCGGGTTGGAGTTTCCCAGCAACCGCGTGGAGGAAGGCCGAGCGTCCCGCCGGGTCGAGGTTTCCGATCGTGCCGCCCATCAGAGCCACGAGGCGCGGGCCGTCTTCGGGGAGCAGGTCGAGGTCTCGGTTGAAGTCGCCAACCACGCCGCTGATCTGAATCGTCGGGTATGACTCGTTCAGGGCGTCCAAGGTTTCCTTGAGGGCCGATTCGGAAACGTCGAATCCGACGTACCGCCTGAGTGTGCCGGTCTCGATGAGAGCGTCGACCAGCGCGTGTGTCTTGTCGGAGCTGCCCGGGCCGAGTTCGATCAGTGTCGCCGCGCCGCACCGCTCGGCGATCTCGCCCGCATAGGTTTGGAGGATTTCCCGCTCGGCTCGCGTCGGGTAGTACTCAGGGATATCGGTGATCCGCTCGAATAGTTGCGAGCCGACGGAGTCGTACAACCACCTCGGCGGGATGCGCCTGGGTGGGGCGCTGAGCCCCCGCCGGACATCGTCGGCGAGCGCCTTCTCCAAGTCGGCGGGCGTCAGCCTGACGGCAAGCGCGGGGGAGCTTGTTGACGGAGTCACCGGCATGGCGGCGAACCTACCCTCGCCGGCGGTCTATGCAACCTTAAATCTGGATAACACGTTTACCCGCAGGTCTGGCGGCATTTTTTTTTCCGGAGTGAGAAATTCAGCCAACCTTCCAGGTCGAGCCCGACGTCAGCAATTTGGCCAGGTCGCCGGGTCCCTTGTTCTGGGCGGCCGCAACCAGCTGCTGGTCCACCAATTCCCCGTAATGGGGTCGCTCAACGGCCCGGAAAACACCGATCGGCGTCGGCATAGTCGGGCCTGTCGACAGCCGGGACAGCGCGAAGGCGAGGCTCGGGTCGTCCCTGCGCTCGTCGTGGACGAGCAACCCGTCCTCGCCTACGTCGGCGACATTGACGACGCGCGCGGCGCCGTCCTCCATGACCACACCATGCTCTCCTTCCGGACCGAAGCGAACCGGTTTGCCGTGCTCGAGTGGTATGAGCATCTGTGGCCGTGCGTCCTTGGAAAGGATCTGTTCGAAGGCCCCGTCGTTGAAAACATTGCAGTTCTGATACACCTCGACAAGTGCTGCGCCCTGGTGTTCGTACGCGCGCCGGAACGTTTCCATCATGTGCTTGCGCTCCATGTCGTGAGTGCGCGCAACGAAGCTGGCCTCCGCCCCCAACGCCAGGGACACCGGGTTGTATGGATGGTCGAGCGACCCGAACGGCGTCGATTTGGTGACCTTGCCGGCCTCGGACGTCGGTGAGTACTGGCCCTTAGTGAGTCCGTAGATCTGGTTGTTGAACAAGATGATCGTCAGGTTGACGTTCCGGCGGAGCGCATGCAGAAGGTGATTGCCGCCGATCGAAAGGGCGTCGCCATCACCGGTGATGACCCACACGTGCAGGTCCGGCCTGCTCACCGCGATGCCAGTCGCGAAGGCGGGGGCCCGCCCGTGAATCGAGTGAACCCCGTACGTGTTCATGTAGTACGGAAAACGCGAGCTGCACCCTATTCCCGACACGAACACGGTGTCCTCCCGCTTCGCGCCGAGGTCGGGCATGAGCATCTGCACCGCAGTGAGTATCGAATAGTCGCCGCAGCCGGGACACCAGCGGACTTCCTGGTCGCTGGTCCAGTCCTTTTTCGTTGTCACCGGCACTGCTACGTCTGTCATTTAGCCTCTTCTCCGTTCAGTTCCCGCCGCCGTTCAGGACCGCTCGAGGAAAAGATCGAGGACCGCTGCTTCGATCTCCTCGGCCTTGAACGGTTTACCTTGCGTCTTGTTGAGTCCTTTGGCGTCGACGAGGAAATCGGCTCGCAGGAGCTTTACCAACTGGCCGAGGTTCATCTCGGGAACGAGGATCTTCCGGTACCTCCCGACGATCTCGCCGATGTTCGCGGGGAAGGGGTTGAGGTGGCGGATGTGCAGATGCGCAACCTCACGACCCTGCGCCCGGACTCGTCGCAAACCAGCCTGGATCGCGCCAAATGTCGACCCCCAGCCGACCACCAGGACCTCCGCACTGCCATCGGGGTCATCGACTTCAGCGAGATGAATGTCGGACGCGATCCCAGAGACCTTGGCCGCGCGCAGCTTGGTCATCAGCTCGTGATTGGCCGGGTCGTACGACACGTAACCTGACCCGTCCGCCTTCTCTAGGCCACCTATTCGATGAGCAAGCCCCGGCGTTCCAGGGATGGCCCACGGCCGAGCAAGCGTGCTCGCATCACGGATATACGGCCAAAACTCTTCGGTGCCGTCCTCGGCGACGTGGTTCGTCTCGGTGGCGAAGTCGACGCTGATGTCGGGCAGCGAGTCGACGTCCGGAACCGGCCACGGCTCGGCGCCGTTGGCCAGATAGCCGTCCGACAACAAGAAGACCGGGGTGCGGTACTTGACAGCAATGCGAGCGGCTTCGATCGCCATGTAGAAGCATTCCCCCGGCGTCGCCGGGGCGACGATCGGAACCGGCGCTTCGCCGTGGCGGCCGAACATCGCTTGCAACAGATCGGCCTGCTCGGTCTTGGTCGGAAGCCCGGTGGAGGGACCACCTCGCTGGATGTCGATGACCAGAAGCGGCAACTCGAGGCTCACCGCGAGACCGATGGTCTCGGTTTTGAGGTCGATACCCGGACCGCTCGTCGTCGTGATCCCGAGTGAGCCGGCGTACGACGCGCCCAAAGCCGCGCCGATTCCGGCGATCTCGTCTTCGGCCTGGAACGTGCGCACCCCGAAGTTCTTGTGCTTGGACAACTCGTGCAAGATGTCCGACGCGGGGGTGATCGGGTAGCTCCCCAAGAAGAGCGGCAGCTTCGCAAGCTGACCGGCTGCCACCAGGCCCCACGCGAGCGCGGTATTGCCGGAGATATTGGTGTACGTGCCCGTCTCGTGGATCGCCGGCTTGACTTCGTAGATGTTGGGAAAAAGCTCCGCCGTCTCGCCGAAGTTCCACCCGGCTTTGAATGCAAGCGTGTTGGCTTCACCGACCATGGGCGTTTTGGCGAACCGTTCCTCAATCCACTTAAGGGTCGGCTCGACCGGGCGGGTGTAAAGCCAGCTGATGAGTCCGAGCGCGAAGAAGTTCTTGGAACGCTCCGCGTCGCGGGGCTTCGTGCCGGAAGGCTTGACTGCCTCCATAGTGAGATTGGTCATCGGCACTTCGTAGATGGTGTAGTCCGCGAGGCTGCCGTCGTTGAGCGGGTTGGTGGCGTACCCGGCCTTGGTGAGGGCGCGATCGTCAAAGGCGTCGCTGTTGACGATGATCGTCCCGGCCGGGGTGACGTCGGAGATGTTCGCCTTCAGAGCCGCCGGGTTCATGGCGACCAGCACGCTCGGGTGGTCACCAGGCGTGAGGATGTCGTGGTCGGAGATGTGAACCTGGAACGCCGAAACGCCGGCGAGAGTGCCGGCAGGCGCTCGGATCTCCGCCGGGAAATCGGGCAGGGTCGACAGGTCGTTTCCGAACAGCGCAGAGGAGGTCGTGAACCGGTCCCCGGTGAGCTGCATCCCGTCGCCGCTATCCCCGGCGAAACGGATGACCGCGCGGTCGAGATCGACCACTGGACGGTCACGTGCAGCGGTGTCAGCCATGTACGTTCCTTCTCGTATAAGTAAAGACACAACGAGTTTACGGCCTTACCCCCGTGACACTCAGGTTACCGGCGGGTATAACCGGCCCTCCGTCTCGGCCAGCGAGACGGCGAATCGGTAGGAACGCGGCCGGCTTGGGGAGGCGCTGTTGGGAGGTGCCGGCCGTCTCGAAAATCCGAGAGTTCGCGGTCCCGAAGCGTCTGTAGGGTGGCGGGCGTGGCTGGCGAGGCCGAGGTGCCTGCGAAGACGGCTCCCGGCGGTGGCGCCGGCGTGGCTAAAGGCATGGTTGACGGTGTGTCTGAGGGTTCGGCCGGATCACGGGGCTCGGCAAGCTGGTCTCGTGTGCGAGTCGTCGCAACCGATCTGGACGGGACCCTCCTGGACACCGCCGGCGAAGTAACCCCGCGCACCACGAAGGCGGTGGCCGCAGCCCGCGAGGCTGGAATCCATGTCGTTCCGATCACGGGGCGGCCCCCTCAGGCGATGTGGCATCTCGCCGAGCAGGCCGGTCTAGGCCCCTATGGGGTGTGTTCCAACGGCGCGGCGCTGGTCGACCTGGACAACCGGAGCGTCCTCGAGTCGGAGCCGATCGCCGCGCACATCGCGGAGGGGTTGGTCGATCTCCTTCGCGCTGAGGTGCCGGGCATCGTCCTTGCTTGCGACGACCTCGACTACTTCATCTACGAGAGGGGTTTCTTCCCCTCCCCCGTCGATTGGGACGAGGAGATGTACGAAGTGGACGACATTCGCGAGAGCGTTCGCGCTGGATGCGTGAAGCTCGTGGCCCGCTCGCCCGGTCATTCGGCTCCTCAGCTGATCGAGTTTCTCGAGGATCACCTGGCCGAGATGGCTCATGTCACCACCTCGGGTCTCGACTGGGTCGACATTGGGGCCGTCCATGTGTCGAAGGCCTACGCCCTGCAGAGGTTGTGCGACCGGCTGGGGGTCCACCTGAGCGAAGTCATCGCCATAGGTGACAACCACAACGATCTCTCGGTGCTCGCCTGGGCGGGCACGGCGATGGCCCCTGCCAACGCGATCCCCGAAGTGCTCGCCGTCGCCCATCATGTACTGCCAGCCAACGGCGAGGGGGGCGTGGCGGGCTTGCTCGAGGAGCTCGCCCGGTCACGGGCGGACTGACGGTGCTTCTGGCCGGTTGGGTCACCACCGGTCCGTGCGAACCGGGTCGGACGGCTCCGTCGACTCCCCAGTAGCCCCCTCCAGTGCGGTCATGGCGTCGCCGATCAATGAACGCAACCGGCTCGACGCTGAAGCCCGGGCGACTTTCGACGCGACGACCTCGGTGCGGCTCTGGGTCGAGCCTCCCGACCGGAAGAAGCGCCGGCGGACGCGCCCGTAGACGATTACTTCGGTGCCGGCGTCGAGAGATGTGGCCCACGCCGGGGCATCGAACCAGGCGACAGGCACCGTCTCTGCGGGGCCCGACTCCCTCCGGACGGTCACTTCAAGCGAAAGCAGGCGGCTTCCTGACGGGAGTTCCACGTCCTGTGCGGGGCGCGCGAGCGCGCCGATCAATACGACAACGTTGAGCATCGTTCACCTCCCGCGGCCGCCGGGTGCCGGCGCCCGCCTCGGCCCTAACGGGCTTGGTAGTCGGACCCGGTCGGTGTCGATGCACCGGCGATACGCCGCTTGACGAGGCGAGGTCGAGGTTACGCGGGAGGTGAGACGGTGTCGGTCAGCGGAGCGCGCGGAGGCGTGCTTTCACATCGAACGCGTCGGGGTCTGCCGATGCGACCCGGTTGAACAGGTCCCTGGCCTTGGGAAGGTCACCGGCCCGCTCGTACAGGTCTGCGAGGGCGTACCACTGCCTGAGGTGGCGTTCCTGCGGCCGGTTGACCCGGCGAAGCGCTTTCTCGAGAAGATTGATCGCACCGGTGAGGTCGCCCTGATCCGCGCGCGATCCCGCGGCAACGATTCTTCCTTCAGCAACCAGGTCGCCCGACGGAGAGGCCTCGCGGAGGTCGTTCCACAGCTCGTCGGCTTCCTCGTAACGCCGCAAGGCTCGATAGCAGTCGGCCAGAACCGGATGCTGGTCGTAAGAGCCGGACAGCTCCCGGTACCGCTCGAGCTCCTTGGCGGCAGCGGCCCACTGCCCGGTCCGGTAGAGCACCAGACCGTTGAGCTCCCTGACCGCGGCCGAATCCGGGGCGTCCTCGACTAGCTGGCGCAGGATGCGGCGAGCTTCTTGGTAGCGCTCCTTCTCGTACGCGTACGTGGCGTCGGCGATGCGGCTGGCAAGCTTTGGTCCCTTCAGCGGACCTGCGGTTGCTGCGAGCTCGTCCACCACAGGGCGTGGGACCTTGCGGCGATGGCCGCCCGGCGCCGCAGTCCCTTCCCGGCCCGTCGCCAGATCACGCGGCTGCGGCGGCCCGGGTTTGCGCGGCGGCCTGGTTTCATGCCGGTCCTCCAGCGGCTCGGGCTCAGAGATCCAGACTTCGTCGGGTTCCCAGCCTGACTGGGGCTGATGCGCCGGCCTGTCGGTCTCGGCTCTCGCGACTGCGTCTCGCCAGAGTTGTGACGCTGACGGTTTGGATTCGTCGTCGCTGCCGTTTTGGATCTCCCGGGCGCCCCGGCGGGCGACGCTCCCCCACCTGCGGTTCTGGTCGGAGGAGCGGTTCTGCCGGGCCGGCTTGTCGCGGTATTCGTCGTCGGAGCGGTACCGGGCCGCTGGTGCTCGGCGCTGGCGGGGGGCTCGGTCGTCGGGCGGGTTTGCTCCGTCGCGGTAGCTGGTTCGGTCCCTCGGTCCGCTCGATCTGTCCCCGGTGTCGCGCCGAGCGTCGGTCTGGCGTCCGCGGGTTGGGCGGTCCCCGTAGGAGCGTCGCTCCCCAAACGGTTGACGATCTCCGTAAGGTCGGCGGTCACCGGTGGATCGGCGTTCGTCCGAGGGGCGTCCGGTGCTCGAGGATCGGCCTTCTCCCGAGGACTGCCGGTCGCCGTAGGGCCGGCGTTCACCGGTGGACCGGCGCTCGCCGAAGGGCTCCCGGTCTCGGTAGGGGCGGCGTTCACCGTTCGACCGGCGTTCCCCGTAGGACCGACCGTCGCCGGCCCAACGTTGGTCGCCATTCCTTTCGCGTTCGTTTAAGCGACGTCTCGGACGGTCGGTCCAGTCCTCGTCCCGCCGGTATCCACCGCGGCGCTCTTGCGATCCGGAAGTCGAACCCCGCGTGCCGCGCCCTGCCGAAGGGCCGCCGCTTCGAGCGTCCGTGGAGCGATTCCCGGTTGGCCGGCCACCGAAGCCGGACGAGGTCCCTCGTCGGCTGCTGCCGGCGCCGGAACCGAAACGACTGGTGCCTGACGTCGAGCGACCGCCTCGACCGGTGGCGTCGGACCGACCCCGTGAGGCGTCTGACCGACCCTTTGAGCTTGAGGGGGTCCCTGGCCGCCCCGTCCCCTCGAAGCGGCTCTGCCCCCCGCCAGCCCGACCGGCGCGGCCCTGCTGGTCCCCACGTCTTGCGGGGTTTTGGCCGCGCCGCGAGGAATTAGAGGGGGGAGGCACGACTTGTCATCGTACCGGTTGGGGGTCGTGAATCCGTCGAGGCCCTGAGGCCTTCATCGGCTGGTTATTGAGCAAAATCCCTTGCCAACAAATGTTCTTAAACGCGCCAAATCCCGCCCCATTCGGGCGGGATTTGGTCTTCACGATTATTCCGGCGGCGTCCTACTCTCCCAGGGGGCAACCCCCCAAGTACCATCGGCGCTGGCGGGCTTAACTTCCGTGTTCGGGATGGGAACGGGTGTGACTCCGCCGCTATGGCCACCGGAAAACGTGCTCAATTAGGTTCGCTCGCCTATCGGCGAGCTGATCCTTTGAGCGTTCCATAGCGAGCACGAGCGGAAGTGTTCCCAAGCCCTCGGCCGATTAGTACCGGTCGGCTGAACACATTGCTGTGCTTACACCTCCGGCCTATCAACGTGGTCGTCTACCACGGGCCTTACCTGGTTGACCCAGTGGGAAATCTCATCTTGGAACGAGCTTCGCACTTAGATGCCTTCAGCGCTTATCCCTTCCGCAGGTCGCTAACCAGCCGTGCCCTTGGCAGGACAACTGGCACACGAGAGCTGCGTCCGTCCCGGTCCTCTCGTACTAGGGACAGCCTTCCTCAGATTTCCTACGGCTACACCGGATAGGGACCGAACTGTCTCACGCATGTAAACCCCGCATTACTGCGGGCACAGACTATACCTTCACCCTGTTTCCAGGGGCCGGCGTGTTATGGCTTAAATACCATCTCTCTGTTGAGCAAACAGAGAAGTCGTTACAGGGGCACAGCAGCCCTTGCTACGAAGATGCCGCTCGACATCTTCGGCCGTAATCCGCTTCCGTTTGGAATAGTTTAGGGACATTTGCTGGCCTTCCCTCGGTATTGCCCTCACCGTACTGTTCGGTTGTGACAGTGAGGGTTCCACCGATATGAGCCGGTGGGCACCCAGGGATTACTCCCTGGGGACGCAGTGAATCTACGTTCTAAACCCAGCTCGCGTACCGCTTTAATGGGCGAACAGCCCAACCCTTGGGACCTACTTCAGCCCCAGGATGCGACGAGCCGACATCGCACGTAATCCGCCGTTTCTGGCGGCGCAGACTATATCTCCACCCTGCCCGGCCAATCGGGCGAGGGGTCGGCGTGTTGTAGGGGCCATAGATTTCGACGCTTTGCGCCGAGAAACCGCTACCTCGGCCGTTAGGCCTCAGTCGTTACGGGGTCATTCCGGAATCTTGTACCTGAACTCTGGCAAGACGTAAGGAGCTATCAACTCCGTAAATCGGAACGTGCCGTCTACCGACAACCTAATCCGGTGGTACGACTTGTCCCGATTCAGCGTGCCTCGAATCCCCCACTGGTCTTGTAAGAGCCAGAGAAGTGATTGCTGACAAGCCACGTCGAACTGCTGTGTATTCAGGTACAAGGCTCTTCTTGATTTCGAACCATCATCCATGAGCCAGACGGCCATCGCTAGCGGAGTCAGCTCGACCTCTGGGGCTACTTTCCTTCCTCCGTCATAGAAAAGGCGGTAGTAGGGAGTGAGCTCCGGGAGGCTTCGGGTCACGAATCGATATGCGATCCGTCCCCCGTTACCGATCCGCCGCTTTGGCGGTGTCGACACAAGTTCAGCCAGATGGCGGAACTTCCAGTCGACGTACGTCTGCTGATGGACGGAGTGATTGATCTCCAGAAGAGCATTGGCCTTGCAGCGCATCGCGCCGTCACCCAGCAAGGTGCCGACAACGATCGAGCGCTGTATTTCCGAAAGACTTCCCACGGTGTTGCCCACTGTACAGATGGCCTGTGACAGCTTCGGGGTTCACCGTTATAAGCCGATGCTCTGACGACATTTCTGCCGCCACACCCCAAAATTGAGGTGCCAAACCTTCCCGTCGATATGGACTCTTGGGGAAGATGAGCCTGTTATCCCCGGGGTACCTTTTATCCGTTGAGCGACGGCGCTTCCACACGCAACCGCCGGATCACTATGCCCTGCTTTCGCACCTGCTCCACCTGTAGGTGTCGCAGTCAAGCTCCCTTGTGCCATTGCACTCGACGGCTGATTGCCAACCAGCCTGAGGGAACCTTTGGGCGCCTCCGTTACCTTTTGGGCACTCTGTTAGCCCGACAGTAAGTACAGCTACAGGTGCTTGTGCGTCATCCGTCACGGAGGGCGACGGCCTACGTTGCACAAGACCTACGGCTGCGTTCGAACACTCGCTGTCGTCCCGAGGTCATTTCTGCCTCGGTCTGCATGTCGCCATGCAGGTCAGACCATCCCATCACCCGTTGCGATGCAACGGGGCTCCCGTTGTGGTCGTTGGGGTAGGTGGCTTTGGGCCACCCAACCTGCTGATTGTCCGCGCTGGTCAGATTGTTACTTCTCATGCCACGATCCTAAAGAGGGCTGTGACATGAATGAGTACTGCCAGATTCTCGGATGTTCCAGCATACGCCGGGAGTTTTATTTCACATGGTTACCCATGATTCGCCCCATTTAATTAAGGCGACCGCCCCAGTCAAACTACCCACCTGACGCTGTTCCCCATCCAGATAATGGACGTGGGTTAGATTCCCGTCACATGCAGGGTGGTATTTCAACGTTGACTCCACCACAGCTGGCGCTGCGGCTTCCAAGTCTCCCACCTATCCTACACAACATGTAACAAAAACCAACATCAAGCTGCAGTAAAGGTCCACGGGGTCTTTCCGTCCTGGTGCAGCTAACGAGCATCTTTACTCGTACTTCAATTTCGCCGAGTCTGTGGTTGAGACAGTAGGAAAGTCGTTACGCCATTCGTGCAGGTCGGAACTTCGTCTTAATCCCCTCTTTCGAGGGGGACAGACTATGCCTTCATCTCTGCACTTTGCAGAGAGCCCGCGTCTTGCCCCAGCCATAGATTTGCCATGACCCGACCATATGGCCGGGGTGTGACAGGACTGAGGCCTCACCCATAATGGGATCAGTCGTTACGGGGCCATACCACTCATGTGAGTGGCAGAGGGCTTCCCACGGCATTACCCGCCGTCTATCGCCTCGCCTTGTACGAGGCAGCCGGTGTGGGCTTCGCCGTTATGAGCGGGATGTTTCATGCGAGATCACTCCCGCAAGGGGCAACTTCTTACCCGACAAGGAATTTCGCTCTAGAGCTCCCCATGTCGCCATGGGGCTAGGACCATATCTTCAGCTCACCCGTCGAGGTGAGTTGGCTGGCGTATGGCCTCTGAGGATTCCGCTAGGCGCGACGGCCTCCGACGATTCGTCGTCGCTGCTATCTCACCAATCAGTCTCAGGCCCTCCATCGTCAAATGGTCACCTTTCGACATCATGGCTACGACAGCTGCGAAGCCTGCAAAATCACAGGCTTTAGCCGTTCTGAGTGGGTTTGCTTCGAAGAACGGGATAATGCGTTTCTGCACGTCCTCCAGGCGCCTGACGCTGTAGCGCCACATGTCCTGGCGGTGATTGTCGCTCCGGCGGTTGACCGATACGACACCGCACTCGAAGAACTTCTCGAGCGCATGAAGCACAGAAACGCTTCTCTCTCCTTGAACAACAGCAAACTCAGGTTGGACTTGCCAACCCGAGCGACACGATTTGTTCTTGAAGATCGGGATGCTGAAGCATCCCTCGCCGTCGACAAAGCCGACGACCCACTCCGCAGCTAGCGGCCTTTCCTGCTGATTGTCCGCACCAGTCGGTTTGTCACTGCGCATCGACTTACCCTACGAAGAGGGTGTGTCAATGAACTAGTACCGCTGGATGCTCGGAGTTTCCAGCATTTGGCCAGCTGCACTCTCAGGATCACTCCTAAAAGGGGCAACACCCGGGCACGAATCCGGGCCATTACCTTAGGACCGTTATAGTTACGGCCGCCGTTTACCGGGGCTTAGGTTCAGAGCTTCGCCCTTACGGACTAACCCTTCCCCGTAACCTTCCGGCACCGGGCAGGCGTCACAGCGTATACATCGTCTTAGGACTTCGCACGCTGCTGTGTTTTTAGTAAACAGTCGCTTTCCCCTGGTCTCTGCGACCCCATCGGGCTCGGAACGCGAGGTTCTTCACCCTACCGAGGTCCTCCTTCTCCCGAAGTTACGGAGGTATTTTGCCGAGTTCCTTAACCACAGTTCTCTCGATCGCCTTGGTATTCTCTACCCGCCCACCTGAGTTGGTTTGGGGTACGGGCACCGTGCCAACTAACGACGACAATTTTCTTGGCAGCATGGGATCGGTGACTTCGCCTGAATCGGCTCGGTATCACATCTCGGGATTAATGAGGCCCGGATTTGCCTGGTCCTCTCCCTACCTGCTTGCCCCAAGATAACCAACACTTGGGATCACCTACCCTCCTGCGTCCTGCCTTCGCTGCCCTCCTCGAGTCTGTCGGTTCGCCCGAAGGCAGCCCCTTAGTACCTCGACTTGGGATTGGCGCGGACACGGTGGTACCGGAATATCAACCGGTTGTGCATCGACTACGCCTTTCGGCCTCGCCTTAGCTCCCGACTCACCCTGGGAGGATTAGCCTTCCCCAGGAACCCTTGGGCTTTCGGCGGAGGGGTTTCTCACCCCTCTCTCGCTACTCATGCCAGCATTCTCACTCGATC